>DATBCR010000354.1:0-3872 GCA_036270375.1 Pseudonocardiaceae bacterium
CCGATCACGCAGGCTGTGTCGAAACAGCTACTGCCCGTGTTCGACAAGCCGATGATCTACTACCCGCTGTCCGTCCTCCTGCTTGCCGGCATTCGCGAGATCCTTGTCATCTCCACCCCGACCGATCTGCCCAGTTTCCGACGACTCCTCGGCAACGGCAGCCAGTTCGGTGTCACGATCGACTACGCCGAACAACCACAGCCCAACGGGCTGGCCGAGGCATTCGTCATCGGTGCGGACTTCGTCGGTGGCGACAAAGTGGCGTTGGTGTTGGGCGACAACATCTTCTACGGCCAGGGCTTCTCCAAGATGCTCCAGCGGGCCGCCACGCTGGACGGCTGCGTGCTGTTCGGCTACGCCGTCAAAGACCCCGAGCGCTACGGCGTCGGCGAGGTCGACGCTGACGGCCGGCTGGTCTCGCTTGCCGAGAAACCCGTCGCTCCCCGGTCCAACAAGGCGATCACCGGCCTGTACTTCTACGACAACGACGTGGTCGGCATCGCACAATCACTCTCGCCGTCGCCGCGTGGTGAGCTGGAGATCACCGACGTCAACCTGATCTACCTCGGCGCCGGTCGCGCGCACCTCGTCGACCTCGGCCGTGGCTTCGCCTGGCTGGACACCGGCACGCACGACTCGCTGCTGGAGGCCGGCCAGTTCGTGCAGGTGCTGGAACACCGGCAGGGCGTGCGGATCGCGTGCCTCGAGGAGATCGCGCTGCGGATGGGCTACATCAGCGCGGACGAGTGTTACGCGCTGGGCGAAAAGCTGGCCAAGTCGGGCTACGGCGAGTACGTCATGAGCGTCGCCCGCTCGATCTGAGGACGACGGTCACGGCTGGTCGTCCCGGGCCGCCAACCGTTCGAGCCGGCTGATCCGGTCCGCGATCGGCGGGTGCGTCGAGAACCAGCGCGACACGCCGTCCCCGGTGCGGAACGGGTTCGCGATCATGAGGTGCGACTGCGACACCACGGCCGGCTCGGGTGCCAGCGGCCGCGCCCGGGTGCCGTACTCCAGCTTGCGCAGTGCGGACGCCAGCGCCAGCGGGTCACCGGTGAGTTCGGCCCCGGACACGTCCGCCTGGTACTCCCGTGACCTGCTGATCGCCAGCTGCACGATCACCGCGGCCAGCGGCCCGACGATGGCGATCAGCAGCAGCGCCAACGGATTGGACCGGCCGCGGCCGCCGAAGAAGATGCCGGCGAAGATCGCCAGGTTCGCCAGCACGCTCACCACGCTGGCCAACGCCCCGGCCACGCACGAAATGAGGATGTCGCGGTTGTAGACGTGCGACAGCTCGTGCCCGAGCACCGCCCGCAGTTCCCGCTCGTCCAACAGTTCCAGGATGCCGGCCGTGCAGCACACCGCGGCGTTGCGGGGGTTTCGGCCGGTGGCGAACGCGTTCGGCGCGGTGGTCGGGCTCAGGTACAGCCGGGGCATCGGCTGCCGCGCGGTGGTCGCCAGCTCGCGCACGATGCGGTACATCGCGGGCTGTTCCGGCTCGGAAACCGGACGGGCGCGCATCGCCCGCAATCCGAGCTTGTCGGAATAGAAGTACGCGTAGGCGTTCACACCCAGGGCGATCAGCAGGCCGAAGACCAGTGCCGTCCGACCGAAAAACGAGCTGATCGCCACGATCAACCCGCTCATCCCGCCGAGCAGCAATGCGGTCTTCACCCCGTTGAAATGCCTCCGCACCTGATGTGCCTCCTGTGGGTTCGCCATTCGGACGGAACAACGTCGTAGGGACCGTCAAGGTTCCATCAAGGCCCCGCCGTGCCCACCTGGCCGCGCCGCCAGTACATGGTGGTACGCACCTGGCGCCGGTCCAAGCCGGACTCGTCAAGCAGGTGCGCCCGGACCGCGTGCATCGCGGTCCGCTCTCCGGCCGCCCACACCGCGACCTCACCACCGCCGTCACCGCCGAGCGGGCCGAGCGTCCGCAGGGCGGCCACCAGCGGGTCCGGCGTGCCGGCGGGACGGCCATCCCTGTGCAGCCACGTGATCCGCGCCTGCGCCGGCGTGGGCAGGGGCTGTTCCTCGGCCGCGTCCGCCACCTCGATCAGCACGAACGCCGTGGCGGTGGCCGGGAACCGGGCCAGCATCGAGCCGATCGCGGGCAGCGCGGTCTCATCGCCGACGAACACGTGCGTCTGGACCGCGGGGTCGGGCTGGTAGGCGGGCGACGGGCCGACCAGGATCAGCCGCTCGCCGACACCCACACGGGTGGCCCACGCGGACGCGACGCCGGCATCGCCGTGCAGCACGAAGTCGAAGTCCAGTTCGTGTCCGACCGGGTCGTGCCGGCGCACGGTGTAACTGCGCATGGCCGGCCGGACCTGCCCGAGCATGGTCCTGGCCGAGGTAAGGGTGAGCGGTTCGGGCAGCGGAACGTCCCCGTAGAAGTACAGCACCACGTGCTGGTCCCCGCCGCCACCAGGGAAGTTGGCCAACGCGGGACCGCCGACGGTGATCCGGGCCATGGCCGGCGTGACCATGGCGGTCCGCAGCACCGGGACCTGCCACAGCTCGGGTGGGTGCCGGCGGGCCCGTCCCCGGCCGGCCGACGTCGTCGCGGTCATCGGTGCCATTTTCGCCCCTGTCACCAGCCAGGACGCACCCGGGGCCGCTCCAGGAGTCCGCTCGACGGCTCGCCAACCGATTCGACCGCTGCAAGGATTCAGCGTGGAGGTAGACAGATGAAGATCGGATTGCAGATC
Source organism: Pseudonocardiaceae bacterium (assembly GCA_036270375.1). Lineage (GTDB taxonomy): Bacteria > Actinomycetota > Actinomycetes > Mycobacteriales > Pseudonocardiaceae > DATEPR01. The sequence goes on from DATBCR010000354.1 coordinate 2,721, forward strand.
CCGGATTTCACCTGGCCGGGCGGGCCGGCCGAGTTGGGCCCCACGCTGGCGCGGATCGCGTCGACCGCTGATCGCGCCGGGTTCGACTACATCGCGCTGATGGACCACTTCTTCCAGATCCCGGTGGTCGGACCGGCCGAGAACGACATGCTGGAGGCGTACACGGCGCTCGGCTTCCTTGCCGCGCACACCGAACGGGTGCGACTGCTCACCCTGGTCACCGGCGCCATCTACCGGTATCCGGGGCTGCTCGCCAAGATCGTCACGACGCTGGACGTGCTGTCCGGCGGGCGCGGCATGCTCGGCATCGGGGCCGGCTGGAACGAGGAGGAGAGCCGTGGACTCGGCATTCCGTTCCCGTCCGTGCCGGAGCGGTTCGACCACCTCGAGGACGCGCTGGAGACGTGCCTGCGGATGTGGTCGGATGACGAGTCGCCCTACGTCGGCCACAACGTCGACCTGGCCCGGCCGCTGAACTCGCCGCAGGCGCTGAGCAGGCCGCACCCGCCGATCATGATCGGCGGCGGTGGCGAGAAGAAGACCCTCCGCTTCGTCGCGAAGTACGCCCAGGCCTGCAACCTGTTCCCCGGCCCGGACCTGCCCCGCAAGCTCGACGTGCTTCGGCAGCACTGCGCCAACGAGGGCCGCGACTACGACGAGATCGAGAAGACCGTCTACCACCTGTTCGACCCCGGCCCGAACGGCGAACGGGTGGACGAGACCATCGCCGCCCTGCAGAACCTGGCCGACCTCGGGGTGGACACCGCCATCGGCGGGGTGCGCGACGTGCACACCATCACGCCGCTGGAGATCATCGGCCGGGAGATCATTCCGGCCGTCGCCGACTACGAGGGAAAGCCATGAAAATCGGCCTGCACGTGCCCGACTTCACGTGGCCGGGCGGTGATCCGGCGATCGCGGCGACCCTGGCCAGGGTGGTCCGGACCGCCGACGAGGTGGGCTTCGACCGGATCAGCGTGATGGACCACTTCTTCCAGATCGCGCACCACGGCCCGCCCGAACACGCGATGCTTGAGGCGTACACGGCCCTGGGTTTCCTCGCCGCGCACACCGAACGCGCGACCCTGCTCACGCTGGTCACGGGCGCGATCTACCGGTATCCAGGCGTCCTGGCCAAGCAGGTCACCACGC
>DATBCR010000355.1:0-6139 GCA_036270375.1 Pseudonocardiaceae bacterium
CCTGCGCGGCACGGTGGCCAACAAACCCGCGACGGCCGTCGACGCCGACGCGCCGGTCCTGGTCCGCGCGGACGCCGACGATCCCGGCTACGCATCCCGTGGCGCGCACAAACTCCTCGGTGCGCTGACCGAATTCAAGGACCTCACCGTGGCCGGCCGACGCTGCCTGGACGCCGGCGCCTCCACCGGCGGCTTCACCGACGTCCTGCTGCGTAACGGCGCCGCCCAGGTGGTCGCCGCCGACGTCGGCCGGGGCTTGCTCGACTGGCGGCTGCGCACCGACGACCGCGTACTCGTGCACGACCGCACCAACGTGCGAACCCTGACGCCACAGGACATCGGCGGCCCGGTCGACTTGGTGGTGGCCGACCTGTCCTTCATCTCCCTCACCCTCGTGCTGCCCGCGCTGCTCGCCTGCGGCACCGACGACGTCGACCTGCTCCCGATGGTGAAACCCCAGTTCGAGGTCGGCAAGGACCGCCTCGGCTCTGGCGGTGTCGTCCGCACGCCCGAACTGCGGGCCGATGCCGTGACCGGCGTGATCACCGCCGCCGGATCGATGGGCCTGGCACCGAAGGGCGTTGTGGCGAGCCCGCTGCCCGGCCCGGCCGGCAACGTCGAATACTTCGTCTGGTTCCGCCGTGGCGACCCACCGCCACCCCATGAAGTAGCCGAACTCGTGCTGTCAGCGGTGCGGAGGGGACCTCAGTGACCGAGCTTGCGATGGAGCCAATGTCACAGGGACTTTGGTCGCAGACCGCCGAGCGCAGCGAGGTGGTCCTGTGATCGAGCGGGAAGTGCTGCTCGTCGTACACACCGGCCGGCAGACGAACCTGCACACGGCCGAGAAGGTGGCGGGCTGGTTCACCGGGGCCGGCATGCGCCCTCGGGTGCTCGCCGAGGAAGCCGGCGATCTGGACCCGTCCTGCTACAGCGATGTGGTCCCGGTCGGCCCGGACGCGGCCGCCGGCACCGAGCTGGTCTTCGTGCTCGGCGGCGACGGCACCCTGTTGCGTGCCGCCGAACTGGCCCGCCCGGCCGGCGTGCCGATCCTCGGCGTGAACCTCGGCCGGGTCGGTTTCCTCGCCGAGGCCGACTCGGACGCGCTCGAGGAGACCGTCGGACACGTTGTGGCACAGGACTATCAGGTCGAGGAGCGGATGACCGTCGACGTCACGGCGACCCACGACGGCGACCTGATCGCCAGCACCTGGGCGCTGAACGAGGCGAGCGTCGAGAAAGGCACCCGAGGCGGTGTGCTTGACGTGTGCATCGAGGTGGACGGCCGCCCGGTGACCGCGTTCGGCTGTGACGGCGTGCTGTGCGCGACCCCGACCGGTTCGACGGCGTACGCGTTCTCCTCCGGCGGCCCGGTGATCTGGCCGGACGTGCGGGCTCTGCTCGTGGTGCCGAGCAATGCGCACGCGATGTTCTCCCGGCCGATCGTGGTCGCGCCGACGTCGGTGGTGACCCTCGCGGTCGATCCGGACGGCTCGTCTGCCGTGCTGTGCTGTGACGGCCGCCGGAACTTTGTGCTGCCGGCCGGGTCCGTTGTCGACGTGGCGGGTGGTTCTGTGCCGCTGCGGCTGGCCCGGCTGAATGTCGGCTCGTTCACCGAGCGGCTGGTGCGCAAGTTCGAACTGCCGATGCAGGGATGGCGGACTCGCCGGGACCGGAGGCTCCCACCGGTCGGCGACACCTACTAGTGTGCGGCCTGTGCTGGCCGAGATGAGCATCTCCGGCCTCGGTGTGATCGACGAGGCCACGCTGGAACTGCACCCGGGATTCACTGTCCTGACCGGCGAGACCGGCGCGGGCAAGACCATGGTGGTGACTGGTCTGCACCTGCTGTCGGGTGGCCGGGCGGAGGCGTCCCGGGTGCGCGGCGGCAGTCTGCGGGCGGTCGTCGAGGGCCGGTTCGAGCTGGCTCCCGGTGCCGACGCGATCGCGCTGGCGGCCGAGGCGGGCGCGGAACCGGACGAGGACGGCAGTCTCATCGCGGTGCGCACGGTCGGCGGTGACGGCCGGTCCCGCGCGCACCTGGGTGGCCGCTCGGTGCCGGTTGGTGTGCTCGGTGAGCTGGCCGAGCACCTGATCGCGGTACACGGCCAGAACGACCAGCTGCGCCTGCTGCGGCCGGCCGAACAGCGCGCCGTGCTGGACAGGTTCGCCGGCGTGCCGGTGAGTGAGCCGCTGGCCGGTTACCGGGCGTTGCGCGAGGAGTGGCTGCGGGTGGTGGCCGAGCTGGCCGAGCGCACCGAGCGGTCACGTGAGCTGGCCCGCGAGGCCGATCTGCTGCGGCACGGCCTCGCCGAGATCGCCGCGGTCGCGCCGAAGCCGGACGAGGACGTCGAGCTGATCGAGGAGGCCAGGAGACTGGCCGACATCGACTCGCTGCGCGAGGCGTCGGCCGGCGCGCTGGTCGCGGTGAGCGGTTCCGTCGACGGCGAGCTGGACCTGCCGGGCGCGCTTGGCATGGTCGAGGAGGCCCGCCGGCTGGTCGGCGCCACCGACGACAACCTGCTGCGCGACCTGGCCCCCCGGCTGGCCGAGGCGGCCGTGCTGCTGGCCGACGTGGGCACCGAGCTGACCAGCTACCTGGACGGCTTGGCCGCCGACCCGGGCCGGCTGGCTCAGGTGCTGGCCCGCCAGGCCGACCTGAAGGCGTTGACCCGCAAGTACGCCGCTGACGTCGCGGGCGTGCTGGCCTGGGCGGACGCGGCCGAGCAGCGCCTCGCCGGCCTGGACACGTCCGAGGAGGCACTGGCGGCGCTGGCCGCGCGTCGGGACGAGCTGGCCGTCCAGCTGGCCGATCGGGCCGAGCTGATCACCATGGCCCGGCACGCCGCCGCGGCCGATCTCGGCAAGGCCGTCACGGAGGAGCTGGCCGGCCTTGCCATGCCGCAGGCCGCGATCGAGGTGACGGTCCTGCCGAAACAGGCCGACCCGACGGACCAACTGGCGCTGCGGGTGGGCAAGCGCACGCTGCACGCCGGCCCGGACGGCACCGACGACGTCGAGTTGCGGTTGCGGGCACATGAGGGCGCGCCGCAGCTGCCGGTGCACAAGGGTGCGTCCGGCGGTGAGCTGTCCCGGGTGATGCTGGCGCTGGAAGTCGTGCTCTCGCATGCCGATCCGGTGCCGACGCTGGTGTTCGACGAGGTGGACGCCGGTGTCGGCGGTCGGGCCGCGGTGGAGATCGGGCGGCGGCTGGCTCGGCTGGCGCGCAGCCACCAGGTCGTCGTGGTCACGCACCTGCCGCAGGTGGCGGCGTTCGCGGACCGGCACCTGGTGGTGGACAAGTCGTCCGGTGGCGGTGTCGTCCGCAGCGGTGTGCGCACGCTGGCCGATCAGGACCGGGTGGTCGAGCTGGCGCGGATGCTGGCCGGTCTCGACTCGACCGACACCGGCCGGGCGCATGCCGAGGAACTGCTTGCGGCGGCCACGTCGGACAAGGCGGCGGATGCCGACAAAGCCGCTGGCCGCAAGAAGAACAGGACCCGGTGATCTCGATCACCATTGGTGATCCACTGTGTACCGCCTGTGGAGCGCCGACCTCGGTTGGTCGTCACGTCATCAGCCGATCGGGTAGTGGTCTTGCACCGTTCGGACGATTGCATTCACCGACGCTCACGTTACCGTTCCGTGACGTGTCGTTCCCCCGCTCGAGATCGTCAACGACGACGAGCCAGCGCCAAGGGTCCTGTCCCGAAGTCGATCTCGACAAGGCGGACGAGTTCATCCGGCTGTTCCACGCTGAGAACCCGACGGCCGGCTCCCCGGACCGTCGGCTGGCGTGGGTGCGGGCCGAGGTGTTCGCCACGGGCACCTATCACCACACCACGGCGGAGTTGGCGTTCGGCGCCCGGGTGGCGTGGCGCAACAGTGCCCGCTGTATCGGACGGCTGTACTGGCAGAGCCTGCGGGTCCGTGACCTGCGGGGTGTCCGCGACCCGGATCTGGTTGCCGCGCAGTGCGCCCGGCACCTCCAGCTGGCCACGAACGGCGGTCGGGTCCGGCCGATGGTCAGCGTGTTCGCGCCGGACGCGCCCGGTGAGCCGGCGCCGCGGATCCTGAACGAGCAGTTGATCCGCTACGCGGGTTACCGCCGGCCGGACGGCACCGTGCTGGGGGACGCCCGGTACGTCGAGTTCACGGATACGGTCCGCGATCTCGGTTGGCGCGCACCGGTCGAGCCGGGTCGGTTCGACCTGTTGCCGCTGGTGGTGGACACCGAGGAGGAAGGTCAGCGGCTGTACCAGTTCGACCCGAGGATCGTGCTTGAAGTCGAGTTGAGCCATCCGGAACTCGAGTGGTTCGCCGATCTCGGCCTGCGGTGGCATGCCGTGCCGGCGATCAGCAACATGGTGCTGGCGATCGGCGGCATCAACTACCCGGCGGCGCCGTTCAACGGCTGGTATCTCGGTACCGAGATCGGTGCCCGGAACCTCACTGACGAGAACCGCTACGACATGCTCGGCACGGTGGCCGAACGGATGGGCCTTGACACGTCGCAGGAGGCGACCCTCTGGCGGGACCGGGCGGCTGTTGAGATCAACCGGGCCGTGCTGCACTCGTACGCTCTCGCGGACGTCACGATCGCCGACCACCACACCGAGTCGCGCCGCTTCCTGGCCCATGTGGCGAAGGAGGAGAAGGCGGGCCGGCAGTGTCCCGCGGACTGGAGTTGGATCGTGCCACCCATCTCGGGCGGCCTGACCCCGGTGTTCCACCGTCTGTACGACGTGGAGTCAATCGGGCCAGAGTTCCTACCCCCGATGGGGCCGACATACTAACCACAACGGGGGTGCCCGGCGTGGCGATCGGACGAATGCGGGCACTTTTGTCACCATCGGCGCATGAAGCTCCCCGGGTTGCTGACCAGGACCAACAAGGAACTGCCCGGTGCCGTCGGTGTTGCCAGGGTCGACCGTCGCACCGGTGACCTGCTGCGACGGGTCGGGCCGGGCGACATCGTGGTGCTCAACCAGCTCGACATCGACCGGCGCACTGCGGACGCTCTGGTGGCGGCGGAGGTGGCGGGGGTTGTCAACGCGTCCGCGTCCATTTCCGGGCGGTTCCCGAATCTCGGCCCGGAGATTCTGGTGTCCGCCGGTGTGCCGCTGATCGACAACGTCGGTGTCGCGGTGCTGCACGACGTCAAGGAGGGCGCCAAGCTCCGTTTGCACGAGGGGGTCGTGTACGCGGGCGAACGTGAGCTGGCGAAGGGGGTTACGCAGACGCCCGAGTCGGTGGCGGACCAGTTGATCGAGGCCAAGGCCGGCATGTCGGCGCAGCTGGAAGCCTTCTCCGCCAACACGATCGAGTTCCTGCGGCGAGAACGCACGATGATCCTGGACGGCGTCGGGGTGCCGGAGCTGATCGAGCCGATGAAGGACCGTGAGGTGTTGGTCGTCGCGCCAGGGCATGATCATGTCGAGGACCTACGGCGTTTGAAGCGGTATATCAAGGAACACCGCCCGGTCCTGATCGGTGTCGAGTCCGGTGCGGACACCCTGTGCGCCGCCGGGTACAAGCCTCGGGTCATCGTGGGTGATCCAGATGGCATTCGTACCGAGACGCTCAACTCCGGCGCGGTGGTCGTCGTGCCGGCGGACACCGATGGTCATGCTCCTGGGTTGGAGCGTATACAGGACCTCGGGATCGGCGCCGTGACGTTCCCGGCGTCCGGCAATGCCGAGGATCTGGCGCTCCTGATAGCCGACACGCATGGGGCCAGCCTCGTGGTGACGGTCGGTTCACAGGCAACGTTGGCTGAGTTCCTGGACCGTGGCCGGTCCGGGTCCAACCCGTCTACTTTCTTGACCCGGCTCAAGCTGGGCAGTCGTCTGGTGGACGGCAAAGCGGTGGCGACCTTGCATCGGGCGCGGGTGTCCATCGGCGCGGTGATCATTCTCGTGCTGGCGGTGCTGATCGCGGTGGCGGTGGCACTGGCCGTTTCCGATGCCGGTCCGAGCTATCTGCATTGGCTGGCCGGAGCGTACCGGAATGTTGTGAGTTGGGTCAGGGGGCTGTTCGCGTGATCTCGTTGCGCTATCACGTCATTTCCATCGGGGCTGTGTTCCTGGCGTTGGCGTTGGGTGTTCTGCTGGGGTCGACGGCGCTGTCGGATTCGTTG
>DATBCR010000356.1:0-7768 GCA_036270375.1 Pseudonocardiaceae bacterium
TGCCGTCGAGCCTGGGTGGACGGCGTGACGAACCGTCCGGGACGGCGGGTGTGGTGTGACAGTTTCACGGGTGTGAGCGCTGGGTATCCATGAGCGGCCGGTGGAGCCCGTTCTACTGGAACCATCCAGACGCCCGCACCAGTGTCATTCCACCATTGGGGTGATGTATGTCATCAACAGGGCGATAACGCGTCATGTCGCGGACGCGATGCCATCTCTTAGGAGGAAGACTTCGTTGACGAGTGAAGCTCATCACTGAGCGCGACCGGTTGGGCGGGTCGGGAATTGTAGAGCCGCCTTGTTCGTTGCGCACAGTGAGGTAAAACCTGGGCCCTCGCCCTGAGCCGAGCGAAAGGACACCGCCATGGCCGACCGCGTACTGCGTGGTAGCCGGCTCGGAGCAGTCAGCTACGAGACCGACCGCAACCACGACCTGGCACCGCGCCGCGGTACCCGGTATGCGTGCCCCAAGGGGCACGACTTCGAGGTGCCCTTCTCCGACGACGCCGAGATCCCCGCGACCTGGGAATGCCGGCTGCACGGCTCCGTATCGAAACTGATCGACGGGTCCGAGCCGGAGCAGAAGAAGGCGAAGGCGCCCCGCACCCACTGGGACATGCTGCTGGAGCGGCGTTCCATCCCCGAGCTGGAGGAGCTGCTGTCCGAGCGCCTTGAGGAACTGCGCGGACGACGCAGCCGCACCGCTTGAGCGAGCTTGCGAGCGAACTATCGACACTGAGCCACCGCTCACAGCGACACTCCGACCCCATCGACTGATCGACAACACACAGACCACCACACGCCTCCCGCGTTGGTGGGTGGGCCGCCCAGGGCGTTTCGACTGGGCGGCCAACCTGTCGTGCGCCCGTTCTTACCGGTCGCCGCCGCCGGGCAGCAGCCGGCGTGCCTGTTCGACGCGGTGCCGCACACCCCACTGGGTGACCCGCAGCAGGGCTTCACGGACGATCGATCCGCTCATCTTCGACGTGCCGATCTCCCGCTCGGTGAACGTGATCGGCACCTCCACGATGGTGTACCCGGCCCGCACCGTGCGCCACGTCAGGTCCACCTGGAAGCAGTAGCCGTGCGACGCGACATCGTCCAGGGCGACTTTCTCGAGGACCTGGCGGCGGTAGGCGCGGAAACCGGCGGTGATGTCGTTGATCCGCACACCCAACGCGAGTTTCGAGTAGATGTTCCCGCCCCGCGACAGCACCTCGCGGCTACGCGGCCAGTTCACGACCCGACCGCCCGGCACGTACCGGGACCCGATCACGAGGTCCGCGTCGCTCAACGCGTCCAGCAGCCGAGGCAGGTCCTCGGGGGCGTGCGAGCCGTCCGCGTCCATCTCCACCAGCACCTGGTAGTCGCGTTCCATGCCCCACCGGAACCCGGCGATGTAGGCGGCACCGAGACCGGCTTTCTCGGTGCGGTGCATCACGTGCACCCGGTCGTCGCCCGCAGCGAGCTTGTCGGCCAGCTCACCCGTGCCGTCGGGGCTGCCGTCGTCGACGATCAGCGCGTGCACTGTCGGCAGCGCGGCGTGCAACCGGCCCACGATCGGGCCGAGGTTGTCCCGTTCGTTGTAGGTCGGGATCACTACCAGCACTGGCTGTGACTGCCGCTGTTCCGTCGTGTCGGCGCCGGCCTGCCCGTCGACCATGTGTGTGTTTCCTCTCCGGCCCAGCGGTGTGGGCCGCGTGTCTCGCCTGTTCGTGGGTGTGCGACTCAGTTCGCGGTGTCGCGGCGGCGGGCGCGGGTGGTGATCCCGAACGCCAACGCGAGCAGCCCCGCGGCCACCAGCACCCATTCCGGCCAGCCACCGAGTCGATCCGCCAGCGTAGTCGTTGACCGCAGCGGCACCGTGGCGACCAGGGTGGCCGCGGTGAACAAACCAGTCTGCTGGGTGATCGTGCCGTCGGGTTGGATGATCGCGCTGACCCCGCTGGTCGCGGCGACCACGACGGCGCGGCCGTGTTCGACGGCGCGTTCGGAGTCCATCGCGAGCTGCTGGTAGGACATTTCGCTCAACCCGAACGTGGCGTTGTTCGTGGGCACCGCGAGCAGGGTGCTGCCGGCCACCGAGTCCCGCACGACGGAGTCGAACGCGACTTCGTAACAGGTGTCCAACCCGACCTTCGCCGGCCCCATGCCGAACACGACGGGTTTGGTGCCGGCCACGAAGTTCCCGGCCTTCGCGACGTCTGGGCTGAAGTGCGCGAAGAACGACCGCCACGGCATGGTCTCCCCGAACGGCTGCAGCTGTCGTTTCACGTACTGGTCGACCGGGCCGGTGCCGGGTTCCCACAGGATCGCGGTGTTCTTCGGTCCCGGTGCCTGCGAGGACACCACGGCGCCGACGGAGATGGGGGCCTTGATCGCGGCGGCCGCGGCGGAGATCTCGTCGTAGGCGTCCGCGTTGACGTAGGGGTCGATGTCGGAGGAGTTCTCCGGCCAGATCACCAGGTCCGGTTGCCGTGCCCGGCCGGCCGCGACCTGCGCGGCGAGCTGTTCGGTTTCGCGGACGTGGTTGTCCAGGACGGCGCGGCGCTGCGCGTTGAAGTCCAGACCGAGGCGCGGCACGTTGCCCTGGACGGCGGCGACGACCGCGGTGCCGGCGTTCGGGTCGGTCCCCACCAACGGCCACGTCGCCGCGGCCGCGGCGACCGGCAGCACCACCGCGAGCCCGGCACCGATCAACGCGACCGGCCGCCGGCCTTTCGTCCACGCGATCACCAACGCCGCCACGCCGAAACCGGTGAGTGTCACGGCGAACCCGACGAGCGGGGTCCCGCCGAGCGCCGCCAGCGACACGTAAATCCCGTCGGGCTGGCCGAACGCGACCTTCCCCCACGGCAGCCCACCGAACGGCACCCGCGCCCGCAACGCCTCGTCACCGACCCACAGCAGCGCCGCCCACACCGGCGCGCCACGCAACGTCGACACCACCGCGATCGCCGCCACACCGACAGCCATCATGAGGGCTTCGAACGCGCTCAACGGCCACCACGCGATGACACCGACGTACAGGCCGGTCCAGTGCAGCAGCGGAATCAGGAACCCGAGGCCGAACAGGAACCCGTACCCGAACCCGGCCCGCGCCCGCCGCCCGTACACCGCGAGGCCGAGCAGCGCGAACGCGACCGGCGCCAGCCACCACACCGGGCGCGGCGGGAAACTCAGATACCACAGCACACCACCGACGACACTCGCCGCGACCCGCGCCGACGTGTCCCGACCGGGCAGCCGCACTCGGCGGGCCGGGGCGGTGACAGCGGCTGGTTCGCCGGGTTCGGTCCCGGTCACGGTCGGTACTACCACCGAACAAGCGTACGGGGCGGTGGTGTGCGGTTGGTGTGACACCCGAACAGGTCGCGACCCGGTGACCGGCCCTCGGCGGCGTCGGCGGTTCTAGGATCGGTGGTGTGGCGGGCGACCGGCCGGGTGTGGGGCGGTGGTTGGGCTACGCCTATGGCCGCCGGTTGCCGGCCCCGCACTCGCAGTGGGTGTTGCACGACCTGACGTGTTCGACGTGGTTCCTGCGGCACATGCTGCGTGGCCTCGTGCAGTGCGCGCCGGCGTTGCTGTTGCTGCTGCTCCCGGCAGCGCCGTCGATCATGGCGATGATGTTGGGGATCGTGGTGTTCGGTGCGCTGTTCTACTCGATGGCGTTCGCGTGGGAGATCCGTGACCGCCGCCTCTACCAGCACGGTTTCGTGCCCGAACTGGTGCACCGGCGCGACGACGACGATGAGTGACGGCGCTATTCGATGAGGTCGGCGGTGGCGGGACCGAAGATGGTGAGGCAGCCGAGTACCGGCTCGGGGTCACCGGTCCACGCCATCGACGCGAGCTGGTGGCGGCTGCGCCGGCCCATGCGGAACCGGAACGCCTCGAACGGGTCGGTGTCCAGCCGCACGGCCGGTTCGACATCCGGGCCGACGCGCAGTTCCCGCCCACCGAACCGCACGGTCATCGCGGTCGGCGGGCGCAGCCGCGTGATGAGGGCTTCGGCACCGAGCATGACTTCCGGTGCGTCGCGGTGGGCGGGTGCGTTGACGGCGCCTCGGATGTCGTGTTCGTGCGAGAGGACATCGAGGAACGCCGGCCAGATCTGGTGTTCCCGCACCATGGGTTGCAGCCGGGGCGCGAGTTCGGCCCACTGTGCCAGCACGTCCGCCATCGGCTGGTCGCGGCGCGCGCCGACCTGCGCGGCGGTTTCGGCGTCGGTGGGCGGGCGGGTGATGGTGCCGCCGAGCAGGCCCTCGGCGACCGCCGTGAGGTGCGACACGACGTCCTTCACCGACCAGCCGGGGCACGCGGGCACCGGCACCCGGTCCGGGTCGGGCACGTCCGCGGCCAGTGTGGTGAGCCGTTCGTGCACCATGCCGTAGAGGTCACCGAGGTCGTCCACGGGCACCATGAAAGCACAACCGGCACCGCTCAGGTCGCCGATGCGGGGGGCGCGGGCACGACGACGGTGCCTTCGGCGGTGGTCACCACGATCGGCGGGTCCAGCACCACCGACGCCGACGGCCCCCGGGCCGGGTCCGCCCGGCACACCACCCGCGCCTCGAACGTCACGCCCCGTGAGCGGTTCCCGATCCGGGTGAGTGTCGCGGTGGCCTCGATGACGTCCCCGGCCTGCACCGGCGCCCGGAACGACACGTTCGTGTAGCCGGCGAACAGGCCTTCGTCACCGTCGGTGCGGATACACAGTTCGGTGGCGACATCCCCGAACAGGCCCAATCCGTACGCGCCGTCGACGAGGTTCCCGCCGTAGTGGGCGTGCGCGTACGGCACATACCGCCGGTGCGTCACCGAGAAACCCGCCGTCAAGCTCACGACCGTGCTCCGATCCGGTTGCTCACCGCGTGTACCAGGTAGCTGGCGACCTCGCCGGGTGTGGTGCCGCGACCGAACACCCTGTCCACCCCAAGTTCGCCGGCCATGAGCGGGTCGAACCGGGGACCGCCGACCACGAGCATGGGCCGCCGCTCCCCCATGGCCTCCCGGAACGCGGCGGACATCTCCTGGGTGTTGAGGATGTGCGCGTCACGTTGCGTCACCACCTGCGACACGAGGACGGCGTCGGCGTTGTCGGCGCGGGCGCGTTTCACCAGTTCCGGCACGGTGACCTGCGCACCGAGGTTCACCACCCGCAGCTCCCGGTAGTACTCGAGGCCTTTCTCGCCCGCGAAACCCTTGATGTTGAGGATGGCGTCGATGCCGACGGTGTGCGCGTCGGTGCCGATACACCCGCCGACCACGACGAGCTTGCGCGCCAGGGTCTTCTTGATCGCCGAGTTCACCTCGGCCGGGCTCAGCAGCGGATATTCGCGTTCCACGACCCGCACCCGCGTCAGATCCACCAGGTGCGACACCGACCCGTAGACGACGAAGAACGTGAAGTCCGGGCCGACCGGGTGCGAGTGCACCACCATCGCCGGGTCCATGCCCATCGTGTTCGCCAACTGGGTCGCCGCGCCGTCCGCGCGCGGCCCGTGCGGCACCGGCAGCGTGAACGACAGCTGCACCATGCCGTCGCCGGTCGCGTCCCCGTAGGGCCGCACGTAGCGCTTGTCAGCATTCATGTCGCTGCTCATGTGGCTGCTCACGTGGTCGCTCCGGACGCGAGGAGGTCGGCGGCCGGGTTGCGGTACCCGTCGGCCTTCGCGATCACACCATCGGCGCCCTTGCCGCCATGCGGGGGGCGTTTCATCAGGCCGAACGTGCCGTCGGCGATCGCGGCGAGCAGGCCGCCGTCGTCGCTGACGATCCGCTCCAGAAGATCAACCGCCTCACCGAGGACCTGGTGGGCGCGTTTCACGATCAACCCGTCGGGGGCGGGCCGGAAGTCCTCCCGGAGGCTGCCGGCGGCGTTGAGCACGTACTTGACGTTGGCGAGGGCGAGGTCCCGGTCGGACAGCCACGGCGTCACCACCGCCTCGGTCATCATCCCGACCAGCAGGATGCTCTGCCCGGTCAGGGCACCGGCGAGATTGAAGAGGCCGTCCAGGAGGTAACCGAAGAACACGTTGCCGGTCATGTGTTTCGTCGGCGGCATCCACTTCAGCGGCGCGTGCGGGAACAGTTCCCGCGCGAGCAGCGCGTGCGCCAGTTCCAACCGGAACGAGTCCGGGACCTCCGGGTTGATCTCGAACGCGTGCCCGAGGCCGAGCAGTTCGTCCGGCAGGCCCGCTTCGTGCGCGAAACGTTCGTTGAGCAGTTGCGACACGGTCACGGTGTGCGCGGCGTCCACGGCGTCGGCGGTGGTGAGGTAGTTGTCCTCGCCGGTGTTGATGATGATCCCGGCGCGGGCGTGCACCTGCCGCGAGAACCGTTGGTCCACGAACGTGCGGATCGGGTTGATGTCACGGAACAGAATCCCGTACATCGAGTCGTTGAGCATCATGTCCAGCCGCTGCAGACCGGCAAGCACCGCGATCTCCGGCATGCACAGACCGGACGCGTAGTTCGTCAACCGCACGTACCGGCCCAACTCGTGCGACACGTCGTCGAGGGCGGCGCGCATGATCCGGAAGTTCTCCTGCGTCGCGTAGGTGCCCGCGAACCCTTGGTGCGTCGCGCCTTCCGGCACATAGTCCAGAAGGGACTGTCCGGTGGAGCGGATCACGGCGATCACGTCGGCGCCCGCGCGGGCCGCGTTCGCGGCCTGCACCACGTCCTCGTCGATGTCCCCGGTCGCCACGATCAGGTAGATCCACGGCCGCCGTGGCGGGTCCCCCAGTGTGGCAACGAGCTTGTCCCGTCGGGCCCGGTTGCGGTCGACGGTTCGGATGCCCTTGGCGATGGCGGTGCGGGCGGTTTTCTCGGCCCGGTCGGCGTCGCGGCCGGTGGGCACCGTGAACTGGATCTGCCCGGCGGCGGTGGCCTCGGCCAGGTCGGTGAGGGTGGCGAGGTTGTGTTGCCGCAACGCGTGGAACACCGGCAGCACAACGCCTTGGGCGAGGTCGCAGTGCTCGCGGACGGTGTCCACGACCCGGTTCACCCACGGCACGTCACCGGCGCGGTGCCCGCTGTCCGCGCCGGTGATCCCAGCCAGGCGCAGCGTGGCCCGCTCCACCGCGACCGTGGTGTGCGCCCGCGCCAACTCGATCACCGGTTCGGTCGCCTTCGCCGCCAGCCGCCGCGCCGTAGCCACCACGGTCGGGTCCAGGTTCAGAAGGTCCGTCACGCCCATGATTCGCTCGCAAGCTCGCTCATGCCGGCTCGTTTCCCTGCTCGGTTCGGTTCGTGATGCGGCCGTACGTGTCGTTGAGCAGTTCGTCGCGGCGCCGCTTGTAGTCCTCCGCCGTGAGCAGGCCGATCGACAGCGCCTCGTCGAGCTGTTTCATCCGGTCGCCCCACCCGACCGGCGGGGCCAGTTCGCCCCGCGCCACCGCCAACGCCCGATACACCGCGTCCTCCGGGAGTTTCTGCGGCACGAACGTGGCGCGCTGCATGTCCCGCACGATCAGCAGCACCTCGCGCAGCACGTCCCGGTCGGTGCGGCGGTCGTCGCTCTCGTGCTCGTGCCCGGACGACAGGCGGTAGCGCTCGATGGCCGCGTCGAACGAGTCCAGCTTGCTCCGCACCGACGACACCAGGATCTCGTTGTCCAACGGGTCCGGCAGCAGCCGGTTGATCTCCTGGAACAACCGCAGCACGTCGGCGTGGTCGGTGGCGTCCACGGCCTGGAACTGCGCGAGCGGCCCGACCACTTCGCTTTTCGCGACGTCGAGCAGCAGCGGCACCAGCCGGCCAC
>DATBCR010000357.1:0-2426 GCA_036270375.1 Pseudonocardiaceae bacterium
CGGCCACAGTCCGCCGGTCGGTGGCGTTCGCAGCGGGCCGGCGCGTGCGGTGGGTCGGCGGCGTGCGTGGTGGGTGCGCGATTCACCTAGCCCCGGAGTTCGCCGCTCCGCCTGCGGTTCGCTGCCGCTGGGGTTCCGCTCACCCTGGGGTTCCGTTCACCGCTGTCCACCGTGGACTCGTGCGTCGTGCGCGGTCGAGCGCTCGCCGGGTTCGTTCGGGGCCTGCGGATGCCATGCTGCCTTGCGCACGCCAAATACCGCAGAACAGCCCTCCTCCCGTTCCCCCGCCCCGCCGCGACCTCCTTTTTACGGCAACGAAATCCAAATCGGTTTGGTTCCGCGAAAATCCAGTTTGGCCTGATGTTCGCTCGATAGTGTGACTCTGCCTGGTCAGGCAACCGCTGGCGGACGCCTACACCGGCAATCTTAGCAGCAGGGCGCACAGTTCGGCACGGTCTACAGTGGACAGCGGGCGGAACGCGCGGGACGCGATCCGGTTCGTCGCCGTCTCCACGCCCCGGCGGATCGGGTCGGCTCTCGGTACGTCGGCTACCGACGTCGCTGTCCGGCCGACCGCGTGCCATGCCGCCGCGTGGGCGTCCGCCCTGTGGTGACGTAATGCGTTGCAGCGCTCGAACAATCGCACCGCCGGGCTGCCGGGCGGGTCCACCGTGGCCAGTGCGTCGAACACCGGCCCCTCCGACGTGCCGACCGCGCCGGCGACCACCGCGCTGACCCGCCCCAGCAGGTCGACCGGTCGCCCCCACACCGGGTCCAGTGCGCGCCCGGCCGCAGCCATCAGCACGTCCAGCACCTCCGTCGTCCGACGGGTTGCGGCCAGTGCGTTCGCGGACCGCACCAGCCAGCCGTCCGCCACCAACTCGCCGATCACCGTGTCGATGCCGGGTGCGTACCGGAACAGGCCGGGCACCAACCCCAGCGACACCGGCCCGGCCAGCAGCGGGCCGCGAAGTTCAACCAGCACGCCGAAATGCGGTGGCCGCGTCCTGTGGCCCGCCCTCAGCACGTCCCGGATTCGGCAGTGGCCGCCGGGTACCAAGCGGTCCAGTTCCTCTGCCACCACGACGGCCGTGCGGCACGCGTCCGCCGCCGTCAGGGCCGCCCGGGACTCCTCGGTTGCGTGCAATGCCACCGCCGCCTGGAAATGGCCTGCCGCGCGGTCGAATTCGCCTGCGTCGTACGCGCATCGGCCGGCGTGCTGGTGTGCGAGTGCCCGGTCCGCCGCGGTTGCCGAGTCGGCCACGCACCGGTCGAACTCGGCGCCCGCCTCCGTGTATCTGCCCAGCCAATGGTGCACGTGCGCCAGCCGCAGCCGCGCCCGTAACGCCACCGCCGGTGATTCCTTGGCGGCCAGTCCGGCTGCCCGGGTCAGCTCACGGTCGGCCAGCGCCAACTCGCCCGCCAGTCGGGCCGCGATGCCGATATCGGTGCGGTGGCGGCGTTCCGCGACCGGATCGGTCGGCGCTACGACCCGGCTCATCTCGGCGACCCACCTGGCCAGATACGCCGGCCGGGTGGGCACCTCGCGCAACGTCTCCGGGTCGACGACGTGTTCGCGGGCGGTGCCGGCGAACAACACCGTCACCCCAGCGCCAGCCGCTCCGCCTTGTCGATCAACCTTTGCAGGTGCAGGCCGCGCGTCACGTCACAGCGGTGCTCGTACCGTCCACTGTGGACCATTTCCGAGAACTCGTCGAGCAGCGTCGCATAGCAACTGGACGTCGGCGTGACCCGGGTCGGCATGGGCAGCCGGCCAGACTTGCCGTACAGCGACACCTCGACGACGCCCGGCTCGATCGGCAGCGCGAGCGACAGCGACGCCGTACTCGTCACACCGTTCTCGTGTGCCAGCACCAGATGCCACAGATCCGGTTCACCGTGCTTCGCACTGAGCACGTCCACGATCGGGCCGAGCGCGGCGTCCAGCAGGTCCAGCGTGTGCGGCCCGACGTCCACCACCCCACCCCGTTGGTGCCGCCACGGCGAGTTCGAGAACGGGCCGGACAGCAGCGCGTCGGCGTACCAGGTGGCCGCTCCGGTTGCCCAGCCGCCGGATTCCCGTGCCGCGGCAAGCCATTCGATCACCTCCGGCGCGTACCGCAGGGTCAGCAGCACGATCGTGGCGACCCGTGCCTCGGCGACCGCATCGGCCAGTCGCTCCGCGTCGGCCACCGTCGCGCCGATCGGCTTCTCCAGCAACAGGTGCCTGCCAGCGGCCGCGGCCCGTACGGCGATGTCGGCCTGTACGCCGGGCGGCACCGCGAACGCCACCGCGTCCACCGACGCGATCAGCTCGTCAGGGTCGTCGGCCACGGTCGCGCCGTACTTGGCGGCCAACTCGGTGGCCGCTTCGGGCCGGCGAGCCCACACCGAGACGAGTTCGGTGCCGGGGTGGGCGGCGATCG
>DATBCR010000358.1:0-1971 GCA_036270375.1 Pseudonocardiaceae bacterium
CCGGTGCCGGCAGTGGCGTGTTGCAGTCGGCGAGCACGGCGTCCGGCGCGTAGTAGCCGCTGTCGTGCGCACCGCGCCGGTCCAGCAGCGTCGGGTGCGTCCGCGCCGCGTCCGCCAGCACCGACCGGTCCAGCCGTCCGATGTCGAACGGGCACAGCACGGTCACCGCACGACCGGCGAACGACGTGTTGATCAGCGCCTCGTGCTGCAGGCACGCCGGATACGCCGCGGTGGCGCGGGCCGGCCAGATCGGCTCGTCGATGATCCGCACGTGCTCGTCCGGGTGCGGATCGGCGAAGGCACGCAGCACGGCCGGGATGATCCGGCCCGGATTGCGGCCGACCTCGGTCAGGTCCACCAGATGCACCTGACCGGCGGCGAGGCCGAGTTCCCCGCGCAGCAGCGCGATGTGCTGCGCGGGCGCCGCGACCGCGACCGGTTCGCCGTCGGACAGTCCCGCCTCGATGAACGGCATCGTCCCGGCCAGGTACTCGCCGTCGCCGGTGTAGAACAGTGCCGGGTGCGCGAATTGGCCGGCGGTGACGCGTCTGATGTCTGTCGTCATCACCCACCAGTTCATCCGTCGGGAAGCTGGTCGGCGAGTACCCAACGCCGGGGACTCCGACACACCCATTCAGCTGTCCGGTGGATCGGCCATTAGTACGGCCCGGAGCTGGGCCAGGCTGGCGGAGAGCAGCCGGGACACGTGCATCTGGGAGATGCCGATCCGGTCCGCGATCTGGGTCTGGGTCAGGTTGCCGAAGAACCGCAGCACCACGATCGACGCCTCGCGTTCCGGCAGGGTGGCCAGGGCCGGGATCAGCGCCTCGCGGTCCTCGACCAGGTCCAGCGCGCCGTCCATCTCGCCGAGGCGGCTCTCGACGGGGGAGTGGCCGTCGTCGTCGGTGCCGCTGTCCAGTGAGTCGGTGTGGTACGCGAAGCCGGCCTGCAGTCCCTCGTAGACCTCCTCGACCGGCATCGACAGTGCGGCCGCGATCTCCTTCGGACGTGGCGACCGGCCCAGTTCCTGTGACAGCCGGGCGGACGCGGCGCTGATCGCGGCGTGCAGCTCCTTCAGGCGCCTCGGCACCCGGACCGCCCACGTCGCGTCCCGGAAGTAGCGCCGGACCTCGCCGGTGATCGTCGGCACCGCGAACGACAGGAAGTCCGTGCCACGGCCGGGATCGAACCGGTCGACCGCGTTGATCAGCCCGATCCGCGCGACCTGCCGCAGGTCCTCGTCCGCCTGGCCGCGGTTGCGGAACTTCCGCGCGATGTGCTCGGCGACCGGCAGATGCCCGGTGACCAGCTGTTCCCGGATCCGCCGTCGCTCCGGTTCCGGGGTGGCCGGGTCCGCGAGCCGCTCGAAAAGGGGAATCAGCTCGCGGTAGTCGTCCCGCTCGCCGTCCTTCCCTGCCATGGGAGCGTCCTCCTAAGGCTGGGACTTGGTCAGCTGGACGTGGAACAGCCGCCGGCCGTTCGACGTGCTCGTCCAGGTGTCCACCGTGTCCGCGAGCGTGCGCAGGATGCGCAGGCTCATCGAGCCGACCGACGGTTGGAGTCCCGGCCGGAGCGTCGCGGACGTGTTGATCTCCAGCAGTTCGGTGGAGACCAGCAGGCGGCAGACCATCGTGCTGTCGGGTTCCGCGTTGGCCAGCACGGTCGCGCAGGCCTCCTCGACCGCGAGTCTCAGGTCCGCGATCGCGTCCAGGTCGAAGTCCTCGCGCATGGCCATGTCGGCGGCGAGGGCACGGACACCCGGCACCCGCTCGCCGGTGGCCAGCATCCGCACCTCGACCTCGTTCGGACGCAGCGGAGCCGCGTCGGGCAGGTGCTCCGGCCGTTCGTTCACCCTGCGGCACACCCTCTCGACATCGGTCGCGCTGTCCGGGTGCGATGGCACCGGCCACCGCATGATAGGCGCCGTCGGACGGCCGGATGTTTGGCCGTCCGGGTGCCGGGTATTCGAGC
>DATBCR010000359.1:0-7796 GCA_036270375.1 Pseudonocardiaceae bacterium
GTGCTCGGCACGCCGGACATCATCGAGGACCTGCTGCTGCTCGGCGCGCTGGACGACAAGGTGGTCGTCGGCTCTATGAACCGCGGCGGCCTCGCCGGTTCGGTGTTCGAACTGGACGACCGGTTCACCGCCTACGACGCGGCCGCGCTGGCCGGGATGCGTTACGAGGGCGGGAAGATGCTGCTGCGCATCGACTCCGCCGATCCGGCAACCGTCCGCACCATCGAGGCCTGCGGGCGGGCGGTCAGCGAACTGGCCGGCCACCGCCTGCTGGCCATGATCGAACCGTTCCTGTCCGGTCGGATCAACGGAAAACTGCACAACGCGCTCGACGCCGATGCTATGACCAAGGCCATGACCGTCGCCGCCGGCATCGGCACGACGTCGGCGTACTCCTGGCTGAAGGTGCCGATCGTGCCCGACATGGCCAGGGTGATGGCCGCGACGACGCTGCCGGCGGTGATCCTCGGCGGCGAGGTGAACGTCGACCCGGACGCGGCGTTCGAACAGTGGCGTGCCGCGCTGGCACTGCCGACCGTGCACGGCCTCGTGGTCGGCCGGTCCCTGCTGTACCCGCCGGACGACGATGTGGCCGGCGCGGTGGACACGGCGGTCAGTCTCTTTTAGACAGTGTTGCCAGAACCGGAGGTCTGTAATGTCAACAAGGAAGAAATTCATGGCCGGGTTGCTGGTGGCACCCCTGATGCTGCTGGCGGCCTGCACGAGTTCGAGCGGCGGCAGCGGTGGCTCGACGTCCAACGGCGCGAGCGGCAGCGGTGGGCCGTGCACGTACACGTTTGCGCTCATCACCCACGGCGACAACGGGAACTTCTGGAGCGTGGTCTACAAAGGAGCGAAGAACGCGGCGGCCGACCTCGGCTGCAAGCTGAGCACGACGTACGGATCGCAGCAGCAGGGCCAGGCCGAGCCGGACGACAACGCGGAGAACGCGCAGATCCAGAACGCCATCAACGCCAAGGTGGACGGCATCGCGGTGTCCGACCACGCCCCGTCGGTCATGAACTCGACGCTCGCGTCGGCCGCTGCCGCCGGTATCCCGGTCGTGCTGCTGAACGCGGGCTGCGACGACGCGGACATCGCCCAGTCCAAGGCTTTGACGTGTGTCGGGCAGCCGGAGAGCCTTGCCGGCCAGAAGGCGGGGGCGCGGTTCCGCAAGGAGAACGCGAGCAACGTGCTGTGCGTGATCCACCAGTCCGGCCAGAACCTGCTCGACCGGTGTGACGGCATCGCGCAGGGCCTCGGCGTCGGCACCAAGTGTTCGACGTCGGCCGCGCCCGCGAGCGGACCGGCGTGCACCGAGCTGATCCTGTCCACGCCGAACGCGGCGTCCAACCCGCAGCAGGCGATCGGCCAGGTCACCGCGTACCTGCAGAGCCACCCGGGCATCAACGCCGTGATGACGCTGAACAACGCGATCGGCCAGGCCGTGGTGGCCGCGAAACCGGCGAACGTCAAGCTGGCCACGTTCGACCTGAACACGGACGTGCAGAACGACCTGCAGGCCAGCCCGCCCACCATGGACTTCGCGGTGGACCAGCAGCAGTACCTGCAGGGCTACCTGCCGATCAGCTTCCTGTACCTGTACAAGAAGCACGAGGGCAACTCGGTCGGCGGCGGCGCGACCGTGGCCAGCGGCCCGCTCCTGGTGGACAGCACCAACATCAAGAACGTGGCCGCCGCGATCGCGGCCGGCGACGACTAAACCGGGTGGGTGCCAGGCCACCCCGGCCCGGCACCCCGACCGTGAGGATTCACATGACCACGCAATCAACGGGCGTCGCGCCGTCCACGTCGCCCTCGGGCGGGGACGAACGGCTGGCCGCGACCAGCCGGCTGACCCGCGCGCTGCGGCGGCCGGCGCTGGGCGCTTTCCTCGGCGCGGTGGCGATCTTCGTCCTGTTCGCGATCACCGACGCGAGCCCGCAGCACCTGTGGCTGACGCAGACCGGACTGGAGGCATGGAGCCAGCAGGCCGCGTTCTTCGGGATCATGGCCGTGCCGGTCGGCCTACTCATGATCGGCGGCGAGTTCGACCTGTCCACCGGCGGCATGACCGGGTTCACCGCGATCATCGCCGCGCTGCTGGTCGGGCAGTTGCACTGGAACGCGTGGCTGGCGATCGCCGTTACCTTCGTCTTCGCGGCCGGTGTCGGACTGCTCAACGGGTACGTGGTGGTCAAGTCGAAGCTGCCGAGCTTCATCGTGACGCTGGCGACGTACTTCGTGGTGCGCGGGCTGAGCATCGGCGGTGTGCTGCTGGTGAACCACGGCAGCACGTCGGTCAGCGTGAACGGCGGCGAACACTCGGGCCTTGCCAGCGCGAAAGCGGTGTTCGGCAGTTCGTTCCTCAAGAGTTCGTCGCTGGCCAACGGCTACCAGACGGCCATCCTGTGGTTCATCGCGATCACCGCCGTCGCGGTGTGGGTGCTGGCGCGCACCAGGTACGGCAACTGGATCTTCGCGGTCGGCGGTGATCCGGATGCCGCCCGCAACGTCGGCGTTCCCATGCAGCGCACCAAGATCTCGCTGTTCGTGACGACATCGACGGCAGCGGCTCTCGTCGGTGTCATCTCGTTCACGCAGACGTCGTCCGCGGTGTCGGAACAGGGCATCGGCAACGAGTTCTACTACATCATCGCGGCCGTGGTCGGCGGGTGCCTGCTCACCGGCGGCTACGGCTCGGTGATCGGCGCCGCGCTCGGGGCGTGCGTGCTCGGCATGGCGTTCGAGGGCGTCATCTACTCGCAGTGGGACAGTTCGTGGGACTTCACGTTCGTCGGCGTCATCCTGTTCCTCGCGGTGGGCGTCAACACGATCATCTACCGACGCGCGACGAAGGCACGGCGATGAGCGACGACACAGCAACGGACACACCCATCGTCGAGGTCCGCGAGATCGAGAAGTACTTCGGCAGCGTCAACGCGTTGCAGGGCATCTCACTCGCGGTGCGGCCGGGCGAGGTGATGTGTGTACTCGGCGACAACGGTGCCGGCAAGTCCACGCTGATCAAGATCCTGTCCGGGGTGTTCGCGCCGGACCGCGGTGAGTTCCTTGTGGACGGTGCGCCGGTCCGGTTCGGCAGCCCACGTGACGCGCGTTCGCACGGCGTGTCAACGGTTTACCAGGACCTGGCGATGGTGCCGCTGATGTCCATCTGGCGGAACTTCTTCCTCGGTTCCGAGCCGACGAAAGGGTGGGGACCGTTCCGCCGGTTCGACGTGGCGAAGGCGAAAGCGTTGACCAGCAAGGAACTGCGGGCTATGGGCATCGACGTGCGGGACCCGGACCAGACCGTCGGCACGCTGTCCGGCGGCGAACGGCAGTCGGTGGCCATCGCGCGGGCGATCCATTTCGGGGCACGGCTGCTGATCCTGGACGAGCCGACGTCGGCGCTCGGCGTGAAACAGGCCGGCGTGGTGCTGCGGCGGATCGTGCAGGCACGGGACCAGGGGCTGGGCGTCATCTTCATCACGCACAACCCGCACCACGCCTACCCGGTCGGCGACCGGTTCGTCGTGCTCAAACGCGGCCGCAGTCTTGGCAACTACGCGAAGGCCGAGATCACGCGGGACGAACTGGTGCGGCTGATGGCCGGCGGCGCGGAACTCGACGAACTGAGCCACGAACTGGAGCGGCCGTGACGGTTGCCCTGGTCACGCCGGAAAGCGCCGGCTGGACGTACTGCGGCCTCCGGGTGATCGACCTCGCGCCGGGCGCGTCGTTCGACCTGTCCACCGGCGAGCACGAGACGCTGGTGCTGCCGTTGTCCGGCGGGTGCGCGGTGTCCTGTGACGGCCTGGAGTTCGCGTTGCACGGGCGGCCGAACGTGTTCGCCGGGCCAACCGATTTCGCCTACCTGCCAACGGCTTCAACCGCACGGATCACCTCGGCACATGGCGGCCGGTTCGCGCTGCCGTCGGCGCGGGCACGACGTAGGCTGGCGGCCAGATACGGACCGGCCTCGGGTGTCCCGGTCGAACTGCGCGGTGCCGGCCGGGCAAGCAGGCAGGTCAACAACTTCTGCACGCCGTCGACGTTCGACGCCGACAAGCTGATCGCCGTTGAAGTGCTGACACCGGGCGGCAACTGGTCGTCCTACCCGCCGCACAAGCACGACGAGCACACCGACGTCGAACGGCCGCTTGAGGAGATCTACTACTTCGAGATCGACCGGAACGGCATGGGCTACCAACGGGTTTACTCCTCCGGCCGGGACGTCGACGTGCTCAGGGAGGTCCGCGGCGGCGACGTCGTGCTCATCCCGCACGGCTACCACGGCCCGTCGATGGCCGCCCCCGGCTACCACATGTACTACCTGAACGTGATGGCCGGCCCGGACCCGGAACGCGCGTGGCTGTTCACCGACGACCCGGCACACGCCTGGATCCGTGACACCTGGGCGGACGAGCCGGTCGACCCGAGACTGCCGTTCCCGGAGGCGCACCGATGAGGCTGACCACCGGACAGGCGATCGTGCGCTGGCTGATCGCGCAGCGCACCGAGCTGCTGGACGGCCGCACGGCACCGCTGTTCCCGGCCGTGTTCGCGATCTTCGGGCACGGCAACGTGTTGGGCCTCGGCGCCGCGCTGGCGGAACACCGGTCGGCGCTGCCGGTGTGGCGCGGGCACAACGAACAGGGCATGGCGCTCGCGGCGATCGGTTACGCCAAGGCGACCGACCGGCGTCAGGTCGGCGTGGTGACGACGTCGATCGGTCCCGGCGCGTTGAACCTGGTGACGGCGGCGGGTGTCGCGCACGCCAACCGGCTGCCGTTGTTGCTGCTGCCCGGCGACACGTTCACCAGCCGGGCACCGGACCCGGTTCTGCAGCAGGTGGAACACTTCCACGACGCGACAGCGACCGTGAACGACGCTTTCCGTGCGGTGACAAGGTATTTCGACCGTATCACCCGGCCGGAGCAGTTGCTGGCGACACTCCCCCAGGTCGCGCGGGTGCTCACCGACCCGGCCGACTGCGGCCCGGTTGTCCTTGCCCTGCCCCAAGATGTGCAGGCCGAGACGTTCGACTTCCCAGCCGCCCTGTTCACGCCGGTGACCCATCGGGTGCCGCGACCACGGCCCGATCGCCGATCCCTGACCGAGGCGGCTTCCCTCGTTCGCACCGCGCGGCGGCCGTTGCTGGTGCTGGGCGGCGGTGTGCGGTACTCGGGCGCGGCAGTGACCACAATGGACTTCGCGCGACGGCACGGCATCCCGGTCACCGAGACCACCGCCGGCCGAACCCTTGTCCCCCACAGTGATCCACTGCACGCAGGCCCACTGGGCATCACCGGATCCAGCTCGGCGAACACGATGGCAGCGTCCGCCGACGTGGTGCTGGCGATCGGCACGCGGCTGCAGGACTTCACCACGGCGTCGTGGACCGTCTTCGCGCCGGATGTGCGGATGGTCGCCGTCAACACGGCCCGGTTCGACGCGGTCAAACACGGTTCACACGCGGTGGTCGGCGACGCGGCGGAAACCGTCACCGAACTGGACGCCGAACTGGGTGCGTGGCAAGCCGACCCGGCATGGACCGCCCGCGCCGCCGTCACCCGGTTCGAGTGGGACAGCAAGATCGACACCCTGCGCTCCCCCACCGACGGACCATTGACGTACGCGCAGGTCGTCGGCGTGGTGAACTCATTGAGTGGCCCCGCCGACTACGTGCTGACGGCATCCGGCGGCATGCCGGGCGAACTGATCGGCGGCTGGCGGGCCACGGGTGGTGCGCCGACGATGGACGTCGAGTACGGCTTCTCGTGCATGGGCTACGAACTGGCCGGCGCGTGGGGCGCCGCGATGGCCCGGCGACCTGGCATCGTGACGACGCTGCTCGGCGACGGCTCGTACCTGATGGCCAACTCGGAGCTGTTCTCGGCCGCGTTCGCCGGCCACGGTTTCGTGGCTGTGGTGTGCGACAACGACGGCTACGCGGTGATCGCGCGCCTGCAGGAGGGCCAGGGCGGGACGCCGTTCAACAACCAGTACGCCGACTGCCGAACCGAACGCCCTGCCCCTCCCCGCGTCGACTTCGCGGCGCACGCCGCCGCACTGGGCTGCGCGGTGTTCCCGGTGACCGGCGGAATCGGTGAACTCGCCGCCGCATACCGAAAAGCCCGCGCCGCAGCCACGGACCGGCCAGCGATCGTCGTGGTACGCACAGATCCACGGGCGTGGACGGAGTCCGGCGCGTGGTGGGAGGTGGGCGTGCCGGCTCGTCGGCCCGACCACGAGGCGGGCAAGGCCCGGCAGGTGCGCTACCTGGGCGGCTAACCTCCCGTACGGGAAGAATTCGCGTCACCGTAGCCAAAACGGTCATTGTGCGTTCGGCTACCACACACGCACGATAAATCACGGACCGTAGTTCCCACACCGGATTCCGTGAGGAGACTCCCGTGCCCGCAGGCAGTTTGTCCCGCCGTGGCGCCATCCTGGCCGGTACCGTCGCACTCGGCCTCGGCGTGTTCGCATCCGCAGGCGCGGCCGCGACGACCCCGCCGAAGTTCGACCACATCGTCGTCGTCATGGAGGAGAACCACTCCTTCAACGACATCATCGGCAGCTCGTCCGCGCCGTACATCAACTCGCTCGCCACATCCGGCGCGCTGTTCACGCAGTCGTTCGCGGTGACGCACCCGAGCGAACCCAACTACCTGGCCATATTCTCCGGCTCCACGCAGGGCGTGACGAACGACAGCTGCCCGCACACGTTCTCCGCCAACAACATCGGCAACGAACTGCGCACAGCAGGCTTCAGTTTCACCGGCTACTCGGAAGGCCTGCCGTCGGACGGTTCGACGGTGTGCACGTCCGGTGAATACGCCCGCAAGCACAACCCGTGGGTCAACTTCAGCGACCTGCCGACGAGCGTGAACAAGAAGTTCAGCGAATTCCCGTCGTCGACCAATTTCGCCAGCCTGCCCACGTTGTCGTTCGTGGTCCCGAACCTGCTCGACGACATGCACGACGGCACCATCCAACAGGGCGACACGTGGCTCAAGAACAACATCAACGCATACGCCCAGTGGGCAAAGGCCAACAACAGCCTGCTCATCGTAACGTGGGACGAGGACGACGGCAGCCAGTCCAACCAGGTCCCCACGCTGTTCTCCGGCGCCCACGTGGCAACCGGCAAATTCAGCGAGAAGATCACCCACTACAGCATCCTGCGCACCATCGAGGACGCGTACGGCGTGGGCCACCTTGGCAACAGCGCATCGGCCACGCCCATCACGGATGCCTTCAACTGACCAGAAAATGTCCACCTGACCACCAACCGAACCTGGCTATGCTCGCCGAACCCGCACGCCAGGAGAGGTGAACGTGGCCAAGTCGCCGTCGACATACACCGGAGCCCTGGCACTCCTCAGCCAACACGAACGACCACTCGTGGACAAGCTCGACAGACTGCTGGGCGGAATCATCCTGACCAGCGCAGTCGTCACCGGTCCAGCGAGCTGGGCGCTCATCGATCCCAAGGGCGAGTCGCTCCCTCTGATGCGGACACTCCTGGACCGCGCCAAGAGACGAGTGCTGGGGACCTCCGGGTATGAACGCCACGAACTATTTGCCGCCGCCCACACGGTCCTGGCCGTGTCATCGTTCTTCGACACAGTGGAAACGACACTAGGCCCCAACCGCGCACTGCTGAAGTTCGCCGACGAGGACAAGCTACGGCTGGCCGGCACGCAGGAGGCCTACGGCATCGTCGGTAAACTCCTCGAACTTCGCATTCCCCTCCCATGGGCCAGCGATGCCCACTACAAGTTGCC
>DATBCR010000360.1:0-21678 GCA_036270375.1 Pseudonocardiaceae bacterium
CTTCCCGCGCCTTGTGCAGCAGGGCCACGGTCTCCCGCACCACCAACTCGCCGGCCGACGGACCGAACACACTGGACAGTGCCTCGTACCGACCGTCCCGATGCGCCGGTTCGTCAGCCAGGTAACCGAAATAGCCGTCCGTGTAACCAACCGTCCGCGTGCACGGGAACGGGCTGCCGGCCCGGATCTGCTTGCCGAAACACGCGAACGGTTCGACCGGCAGGTGCGCCCACGCCACGTCGCCGACCGCGACCACGCTGATCGGCAGTTCCAACTCCGCGGGCAGATCAGCCTCACGCATCGCGGCCAGCGCCAACGCGCCCTCGCACCGGGTCCTCGCGATGCGGATCTCCGGTGTCTCCGGCCCGGGCCCGTCGCCCGGATCGACCTTCGCCCACGCTTCCTGTGCCGCGGCAAGGGTTGTCCGCACCATCGCGGCCGTCGGCAGCGACCTGGTCGGCACCGTGCACGTGCCGCGCAACACAAGCGGGTCCGCCCCGGCCACCGGCTCCGCGGCCAGCACGCCACGCAGCAACGCGCCGGCCAGCATGGCGCCCTGCCGGTCGGCCTCCGCGAACGTCGAGCCACGCCGGGTGAACCGCGTGCTCGCGTCGCCGGCCGCGCCCTGCAGGAACGCCACCACCGGCGGGGTTTCCACACCCTCCGTCTCCTGCAGCGCCGCCCTGATCACGCGCCGTGTGGCGGCCGGATAGTCCGCGGAATAGGCCAGATTCGAATGGCCGAGCACGGTCGGATGGCACGCGTAGTCGAACAGCACCGCGACCACGGCGTCGTCCGGATCACGCAGGGTCAGCACGCCGGTGCTCGTGTCGTGCGGCCCGGCCGGGTCGTACCGGTTGCCGCCGACACCGACGTCCGCCACCGTGGCCCAGCCGGCCGTCACCGAGTGGCGGATGGCCGGCAGCCGGTTCGCGCCGCGCGAGATGTCCTTGACGAGGCGGTCGATCGCGGCGTCGTCGGCAAGGACCGTATGCCAGGGCGTCGGGCTCGCCGGGCGCCACCACGTCGCCGGCCCGGAGTGGGTGTGCGACGAGCAGATCAGCACGTGGTCCGGGTCGATACCGGTACCGGCGGCGACCACGGCCCGGATCCGGGCGGACGTCTGGACGTCAAGGCCGAGCGCGTCCACCGCGACCCAGCACACCCCGCCCGACGAATCCCCGTCGCCGGACAGCCACAGCAGGCTCGCGGTCAGCGGGTCGTGCGTGCCCGTCGCCGGCTGGGGCGCCCGCGCCGCGTAGCCGGCAAGGGGCACCATCGTCGGCGGGGTCACGTCGACCGTGGTGGCCGCGTACCGCAGCGTCAGTCGTAACGTCCGTCGTAACGTCATCGCCTCCGTCACGCACCCGACCGGCTAGATCCGGATTGGCTCGCGGCGGCCGCCGCCCGTAGCCGGGCCGCCACGTCGACGACACCCGCCCGCCCCGCGCCCTCGGCGACCGACGCCAGTTCGGCCGCGGTGTCGGCGGTGCTCGTCAGCACTTCGAGCACCATCGGCAGGTTGAGCCCGGCCACCAGGTGCAGTTCCGGGTTGCGCAGCGCGAGCAGGCCGACCGCGTTGGACGGGCTGCCGCCCATCAGGTCCGCGAGCACCAACGCCGCGTGGCCGGTCCCGCCGAGCCGGCCGATCGCCGAGGACACCTGCTCCGCGACCTCCTCGGTGCTGCCGTCCGGCGCCAGCGAGACCGCGGCCACGTGCGGCTGTGCGCCGAGGATCATCTCGACGGCGTCCAGCACACCGTTCGGGTAACCCCCGTGCCCGACGAAGATCACCGGGATCGTGCTCATCCGTAGCCCTCCTGGCGTCCGGCTTCCTCGGTGCATGCGACGGCGCCGGCAAGTCGACCATAGTCAACGGTGCCGGCGCCGTCAGCGCAACATCCTGCTGTCGATACGACCTGTCAGTGAGTGGTCGGCAGTGCCTTGGCGAACCAGCCGAGCCCGCCGAGGGTCAGTCCGATCGCGAACACGATCACGATCGCCCAGATCGGATTGAGCCGGAACCGCTTGAGCAGGAAATAGATGAACGCGGTCAGCGCGACCGGCAGCAGGAACGGCAGGATCTGGTCGATCTGGCTCTGCACGGTTGTCGCGGGCGCTGCCTTGCCGCCGACGGCGGCCTTGCCGTGGTACGACAACGTGGTCACGATCTTCACGATGCTCGGGATGAACCCGCCCGCCACGATAAGGCCGAGAATGATCAGGCCTTCCTGGAACTTCTCCAGCGCGCCGGAAGCCAGGTGCGAGAGCATGTTCTTGCCCTGCGTGTAGCCGAAGTCGAACTGCCACCGGCGAACGAGGTAGTACGGCACGAGCACGAAGACGGCGACGAAGATCGGGCCGATGACGTTGTTGCTCAGTGCCCAGTTCGAGCCGAGCGTGAAGATGATGCTGTTGTAGACGACAAAGGTGAGTGCGTCACCGATGCCGGCCAACGGCCCCATCATGGCGATCTTCATGCCGTCCGCCGAGCCCGTGGAACCGTTCTCCTCCAGCGCGATGGTGCTGCCGAGGATGAAAGGCCCGCCGACGATCGGCGACGTGTTGAAGAACGAGAGGTGCCGCTGCATCGCCTCGGCGAACGACCGGTCGTCCCGGTTGAGGTGCCGCAGCACCGGGATCATCGCCCAGCAGAAGCCGAGTGCCTGCATCCGTTCGTAGTTCCAGGAGATCTGGAACGACCAGAAGTAGCGCCAGAACGATCTGTTGAGCACCGACCTC
Source organism: Pseudonocardiaceae bacterium (assembly GCA_036270375.1). Classification (GTDB taxonomy): domain Bacteria; phylum Actinomycetota; class Actinomycetes; order Mycobacteriales; family Pseudonocardiaceae; genus DATEPR01. The sequence goes on from DATBCR010000360.1 coordinate 2,743, forward strand.
GGGATGGCGGGCCGCTGCTCGACCGGCCCGGATTCGGCGACCCGTTCGATGGTGTCAGACATTGGTGGTGGCCTCCCCTTGCGACGCCGGGGTGGATGCGGGAGTGGGATCGGTCGGTGGTGCACCGCCGCCGCTGCCGCCCGAGGAGGTGGACGGCTTGAGGGTGACGAAGATGAACGCGATCGCGATGCCGAACAGTGCGATGCCGACCAGTCCGACATTCATGTAGGCGAACATGACGTAGCCGATCAGCAACATGTACCAGTAGCGCGCCACCGGGAGCAGTCGCAGCAGCATGGCGAAGCCGACCGCCGGCAGGATCGCGCCGACGAGTCCCATGCCGTTGCTGAACCATGTCGGGATGTGTTTCTCCACCGTGCTGACGGTGCCGCTGTAGTAGACGGCGAGGAAGGTCGGCACGGCCCGCACGGCGGCCCACGGGATGAAGGCCGTCCAGTGCAGGACGGTCATTTCCCTTGTTCTGCCTTGGATCGCCGCGATGTCCGCGCGGTGTATCCAGAACGTCGGCAGGAACCGGCCGATGGGGTCGAGGGCGGTCAGCAGCAGGGCGGCGGGGATACCGAGGCCGAGGCCGATGGCCAGTTCGTGGGTGAAATCGCCGCCGGCCGCGTGCGCGAGCGCGGTGCCGACGATCGCGCCCGTCGTGTAGTCCGGAATCGTGGCGCCGCCATAGGTGTAGACGCCGAGTGCGGCCAGTTCCAGGGTGGCGCCGACTGCCATGCCGAGGGTGAGGTCACCGATGATCAGGCCGGCCACCGTGCCGGCGATCAAGGGTCGGCTGGCATAGATCAGCGTCGGCCCGAGAACATCGTAGATACAGAAACAGGCCCACAACGTGAGCACCAGCGCGGTCAGCAACATTCGCGCCCCTGCTTTCTCCGGGTCCCGATGGGTGGAGTTCTCTATGGACTAGACCAGTGATCTAGATCTCACGGCAGGTTAACACCAAGCCGCAACTAGTCAAGAGAGTGCACGTGGGAAGTTATCGGCATGTCACCGACAAGTCGTGAATAATTGACAAGTCAACCTCTCGGGACGCCCATCGGCGCTCCGATCGGCCCGAATCCGGTCGGTTTCCCGGTTGGTGACGTCAGAGCTTCTTCTTCGTCAGGATGCGAAGGAAGTCGTCGTCCTTGTCGGTCGGCATCATCTGGCAGTGCAGGCGCCCGGCCAGCTCCGCGATCCGACGGTACGCCTTGGCGTCGTCCTCGGTCACCGAGATGGACCGCGTGACCATGGTGAACTTGGAGCCCGGCTTGGGCGCCTGATTGCCGACGTTGACCTCGGCGACCGTCACCCCGCCTTCGAGCACCAGCAGCGCGTCCGAGGGGAACTTGGCCAGGATCATGATCTGCTCGCGCGCGGCGGCTTCGCCGGTGCAGTGCGCGATGGTGTCCGCGACCGACAGCACCGATGTCCGGACACCCCGGGACGCCTGCGGCAGCAGCAGCCGCTGGAACTCGTCGGCCGCCACTTCGTCGTTGGCGACGATCAGGTGGTTCGCGCCGATCGTGCCGACCCACGCGACGGTGACCTGACCATGGATCAGCCGGTTGTCGATCCGCATGTGTTTGACGGGCATCGGCCGCTGTCCCTCCGTCCGCCGGCTGGGCATCCGGCATGGCCACGTCAAGCTACCGGCGTCACGGTTGGTGGGCAATCGGCCGTGCGATCAGGTGGGCGCGGGGAACAGGTGATAGGCAGTGCACGTGTCTGACACGCCATGGCCGTCCACGACGGCGACCGCGATCGGTTCCATGCCCGGCACCGACGCGGCGGAGGCCGCCCGGACGGTGGTCGGCGAACTGCCCGACCTGCCGTACCTGCCTGAGTTGCCGGCAAGGGGCGTCGGTGCCGACCTGATCGGACGCACCGCCGCCGTGCTGGTGGACCTGCCGGTGGAGGTGGTGCCGTCCGGTTACCGGGTGACCGCGCATCCCGGCATGGACCAGCGGCGGGCCGTCGACCTGCTGGCTCGGGACCTGGACACGCTGCAGGACGTGGTGGACGGGCGTCGGCCCGCGCTGGTGAAGATCCAGGTGGCCGGACCGTGGACGCTGGCGGCCGGTGTGGAGTTGGCAAGAGGACATCGGGTGCTGACGGATTCCGGTGCGCTGCGGGAGTTCGCGTCGTCGCTGTCGGAAGGGCTCGCCCGGCATGTCGCGGACGTGGCGGCCCGGACGGGAGCCGGTGTCGTCGTGCAGCTTGACGAGCCGACGTTGCCGGCTGTGTTGGCCGGTCGGCTGTCCACCCCGTCCGGCTACGGCTCGGTGGCGGCGGTCGAGGAACCGGACGCCCGTGACCTGCTGGCTGCCGTGATCGAGGCGGCGCGGGCGGCTTCGGGTCAGCCGGTTGTCGTGCACTGCTGTGCCGATCGGCCGCCGGTGGGGTTGTTGCGTTCGGCCGGGGCGGACGTGATCTCGCTGGATGCGACGCTGCTCGCGGACACGCCGTCGGACGAGCTCGGCGAGACGTGGGACGCCGGCGTGACGCTGATGCTCGGGCTCGTCCCGGCGCTCGAACCGCCGAGCCAGGTCACGCTGCTTGACGTGGCGACACCGGCCCTGCGACTGGTGGACCGGTTGGGGTTCAACCGATCCGTACTCGCGGACCGGGCGATCCCGACACCGACGTGCGGTCTGGCCGGCGCCAGTGCCGCGTGGGCGCGGCGGGCGCTGACGTTGGTCGGCGAGTTGGGGAAGGCGTTCGTCGAGCCACCGGAGTCGTGGGCGCGCTAACCGAACAGTCGCAGCGCGACGAAGGCGACCGTCGCCACGAGCACGGTGGAACACAGTCCGAGCAGCAAGGCTTTCGGTCCGGTGCGCATCAGGGCGGGTGCGCGGACCGTGGTGCCGAGGCCGAACAGCGCGCCGGCGAGGACGAGCGTGGTGAGCGTGCTCGCGCCGTGCAGGACGGTGGTCGGCAGCAGGCCGCGCAGCCCGATCGTCACGAGGAACCCGAGCACGAACAGCGGCACGACCGGCGGTCGCCGACCGGTGGCGTGCGGTTGGCGGCGGCGCTCGGCCATTCCCACGGCGGCCACCATCGGCGCCAGCAACACGACCCGGCTGAGCTTGACCACGACGGCCGCCGCCACGGCTGCCGCGCCGGCCGGAGTGGCGGCCGCGACGACCTGGGCCACCTCGTGCACGCTCAGCCCGGCCCAGGTGCCGAGCGCGACACCGTGCAACCCGAGCCAGCCGCCGACAACCGGTATCAGCGCGATCGCCAGCCCACCGTAGAGCGTGACGAGGGCGATGCCCGTGGCCACGTCCTCATCCTCGCGGTCGGTCACGCCCTCCATCGCCGCGATGGCCGACGCACCACAGATCGAGAAACCGGTCGCCACCATGAGTCCCAACCCGCGCGGCACTCCGAGCAGACGGCCAATCCCAATCGTGCCAAGGAATCCAGCGGCAACGGTGACGACGACCGCGAGCAACGTGCCACCGCCGAGCGCGAGAAGTTGCGGTACGGCGAGTTGCAGCCCGAGCAGCACGACACCGGTCCGCAGCAATTTCCGTGTGGCGACGGCAAGTCCAGGCCGAGTAGTGGCGGGCAGGAATGGGAGGTGGTTGACGAGCACACCGATGACGACGGCTGCGGTCAGCGCGCTGACCGCTGGCAGGACGAGGTTGACCGCGTAACCGAGCCCGATCCCCAGCACGATCAACCCGAAACCCGGCAGCAGCGCGTTCGGCTGTGTGCGGGGTGGGACATCGACATCAAGGGCCATGCTGTCGACGGTGCGCGCCATCTGAGCACACCGGTAGCCACAGATCGAGCAGCCAGTCATACCCTCGCGCTATGACGAGGGCGCGTTACTGCCCAAGGCGGCCGTCGATCCGCTCGCGTAACAGGTCGACGTGACCCATGTGGCGGGCGTACTCCTCGATCATGCCGACCAGCACCTCCCGCAATGACATCGCGCCGCCACCGCTGCCGTGCTGATTCAACGGATCATCCCCGGTGATATCGAGACTAGGCGCCTCGGCCACGAGCCGCGTAGCGAAGTCCACCTCCGCACGCCACGCCTCCCACGCCTGCGCAACCACCTGCGGGTCGGGAACAGCACCGTTGAAATCGCCGTCCCGATCGGCGGCGGACCAGAACAGCCGGGGCACGTCCTGTCCCGACATCATCCCCCGGAACGTCATGCGCTCCGCATCCGCCAGGTGCCGTACCAGGCCCAGCAGCGACATCGTCGACGGCTCGACCGCACGCCGGGCCATCGCTTCCGCGTCGAGACCGGCGCATTTCAGCTCCAGCGTAAGGCGTTGGCGGCGCAGGGATTCAACCAGCGTGGTGCGTTCATCACCCAACCGTGGTCCGTTCTCACGCGGGTCATCGTCGGATGGGTTGCCGTCCGCGGTGAACATGTCGGCACGTCGTCGAGTGGCCATGGCCGCATCATCGGCGATTTGCGGGGCGGCGGACAACGGATTAACCGGTGGCTGGTCATACCCTTGTGCTATGGCTGGCATGCCCGATGTCGACTCGTTGCGGTTGTTGGTGCTGGTTGGCGAGTTGGGCAGTCTCGGCAGGGCGGCCGCCGCGCTACGGGTCGCGCAGCCGTCCGCCAGCAAGCGCCTGGCCACGTTGGAGCGCAGGCTCGGTCTCGTCCTCGTCGACCGGACCCGTCGTGGTTCCGTGCTCACACCGGCCGGGGTGGTCGTCGCCGGGTGGGCGCAGCGGGTGCTGGCCGAACTCGACGTACTCGTCACGGGCGCGGATGCCCTGCGTGCCAAGCGGGACGCGCAACTTCGAGTCGCCGCCAGCATGACCGTCGCCGAATACCTCGCCCCCGCCTGGATCGGTGCCCTCCGCAGGCAACAACCCGAGTTGTACGTCGGCCTCCAGGTAACCAACTCGGAGCGGGTCGCCGAGTTGGTCCGGGCCGGCGAGGTGGACGTCGGCTTCGTCGAGTCGCCGTCCGCACCCGCCGGGCTGTCCGTGCGGCGGGTCGCCACCGACCGGCTGGTCGCCGTCGTGTCGCCGGAACACCCCTGGGCCAGACGCCGCAGGCCACTGAGCGCCGCCGAGTTGGCCGCCACACCCCTCGTCGTCCGGGAGCCTGGCTCCGGCACGCGAGACACCGTGGTCCGAGCCCTTGCCGCCGCCGGCAGGACACCAGCCGTGCCGCTCGTCGAACTCGGCTCGACGACAGCCGTCCGCAGCGCGGTGCTCGCCGGCACCGGACCCGCCGTGATCAGCGAACTCGCCGTGGCCGCCGAACTCGCGGACGGCCGGCTGGTCCGGATCGAGGTGACAGACGTCGACTTCGACCGCACCCTCCGCGCCGTCTGGCCCGCCGGTCGTCGGCTCGTCGGGCCGGCTGCCGCGCTGCTCACCGTGGCCGGGCGGACACGTTGACCAGCTTCATCCTTGCGGCCGGAGTCGGCACGTCGTCCGGAAGCGCACAATGGCCGGCATGACGTGGTTTCGTCGGCGCAAGCCGAAGGCCCCCGAACCCGCTGTGTCCGAACCTTCGACACCGACGACGGCTGTCGATCCGGTCGAGGCGGCTGTCCGGTTCTGGGTCCGCTGGGACGAACTGCTGCCACAGATCAGTTCCGCCCTCGGCGACCGCGAACCGAGCCGGGTCGAGCACGACCTGTGCGAAGCCGTCGCGGCCGTGCACCCCGACCTGCACTTCTCGCTCGACCGGGGCCAGCAGGCCGTCTACGCCCTCGTCGTCAGCGGCCAGGAGGACCCCGCCCTGCGCCCCTACACCGACGCGTGGAAGGCCGCCGCGCCACCCAACGACGTCCTCTGGGAGTACCACGACTCGGTCCCCGCCGTCCCCGACCCGAACGGTGTCACCGTCAACCTGTCCGGGCACCGCATCGGGCTCGCCGACTTCCTGGTCGCCGCACAGGTGGACGAGGCCGCCGGTGTCGTGGACGTGGCCGTCTACCACCCGTCGCTGTCCGAACTCGACGAGCCCGGCCGCTCCGCGATGACGTTCCTGCCGCTGGACGCGACCCTCGGCGAGCGCCTGGCCGGGGAACGCCTGCGCCGCGTGGAGACCGCCCTGCGCGAACCCGAGAACGCCATCACACTCCGAGAATTGCGCGCACTGGTGCTCAGCCTGGCCGAACGCACAACCGGTCCCGGCCCCGATTCGACAGCACCCTGACGCGGCCGGAAGCAGGTCGAAAAACGTCCGCCGCACTGGCTAGTGTGGCCGTGTGACCAGCCAGGACGAAGATCTGCCGCAGGGCGGCGCGGTGCCGGCCGCCGAGGGTGTTCAGGACGTGCCGGCCGACGTTCGCGAGCGGCACGCCGTGCTGTCCGACGAACTGCTCGGCCACCAGTTCCGCTACTACATCCTCGACGCGCCAACGATCTCCGACGCCCAGTTCGATGAACTGCTGCGCGAACTACAGGCCATTGAAGATCAACATCCGTCCCTTGTCACGCCGGAGTCGCCGACCCAGCGCGTCGGCGGCACGTTCTCCACCGACTTCACCGCGCACGACCACCTCGAACGCATGCTCAGCCTGGACAACGTGTTCAGCACCGACGAGCTGCACGCCTGGCTGGACCGCACCGAGAAGGCCGTCGGCGGCCACGTGCACTACCTGTGCGAGCTGAAGATCGACGGCCTCGCCATCAATCTCCTCTACCGGGACGGCCGCCTCGTCCGCGCACTGACCAGGGGCGACGGCCGCACCGGCGAGGACGTGACGCTCAACGTGCGCACCATGGCCAGCGTGCCAGCCGTGCTGACGAACACCGCGGAGTACCCCGTGCCGCCGCTGGTCGAGGTGCGCGGCGAGGTGTTCTTCGTGGTCACCGAGTTCGACGAACTGAACGCCCGGCTTGTCGAGTCCGGTAAACCCCCGTTCGCGAATCCGCGCAACGCGGCCGCCGGTTCCCTGCGGCAGAAGGACCCAAGGATCAGCGCGAGCCGACCCTTGCGAATGATCTGCCACGGCCTCGGCAAACGCGAGGGATTCCAGCCGGAACGCCAGTCCCAGGCCTACGAGGCGCTGCGCGCGTGGGGCCTGCCGGTGTCCCCGCACACCAAGATCCTCGACACTTACGAGCAGGTCATCGACCACATCGACTACTGGGGCGAGCACCGGCACGACGCGGCGCACGAGATCGACGGCATCGTGATCAAGGTCGACGAGGTGGCCGAACAGCGCAGGCTGGGCACCACTTCCCGGGCCCCCCGCTGGGCGATCGCCTACAAGTACGCACCGGAGGAGGTCGTCACCACCCTGCTGGACATCAGGGTGAACGTCGGCCGGACCGGGCGGGTCACGCCGTTCGCGGTGATGGAACCGGTGCAGGTGGCCAACACCACGGTCGCGCTCGCGACCTTGCACAACGCGGACGAGGTGCGGCGCAAGGGAGTCCTGATCGGCGACCGGATCGTGATCCGCAAGGCCGGCGACGTGATCCCCGAGGTGCTAGGTCCGGTCGTGGCGGCCAGAAACGACGGCCGCACGCGGACCGAGTTCGTGATGCCGGACATCTGCCCCGAGTGCCGCACGCCACTGCACCGGGAGAAGGAGAGCGACGTCGACATCCGCTGCCCCAACGCCCGCTCCTGCCCAGCGCAGCTGCGGGAACGGCTGTTCCACCTGGCCGGCCGGGGCGGTTTCGACATCGAGGGGCTCGGCTACGAGGCGGCGAGCGCGCTGCTCGCGTCCGGTGCGCTCGCCGACGAGGGCGACGTGTTCAACCTCACCGAGGCACAGCTGCTGGAGACGGACCTGTTCCGCACCAAGGCGGGCGAGCTGTCCGCGAACGGTGCCAAGCTGCTGGCGAACCTGGACGCGGCCAAGGACCGTCCACTGTGGCGTGCGCTGGTCGCGCTGTCGATCCGGCACGTCGGCCCGACCGCGGCGCAGGCTTTGGCGCGGGCGCTCGGTTCGCTGGACGCCATCGAGACCGCCGACGAAGCGCTACTGGCCGATGTGGACGGTGTGGGCCCGACCATCGCGGTCGCGCTGCGCGAGTGGTTCGAGGTGGACTGGCACCGGGAGGTCGTGCGGAAGTGGCGGGCCGCCGGGGTGCGGCTGGTCGAGGAACGCGACGACAGCGTGCCGCGCACTCTTGAGGGCATGACCATCGTGGTCACCGGCTCGCTGGACGGTTTCTCGAGGGACGAGGCCAAAGAGGCGATCATGGTGCGCGGCGGCAAGGCGTCCGGCTCGGTGTCCAAGAAGACGGCGTTCGTGGTGATCGGCGATGCACCGGGCAGCAAGGCGGACAAGGCGGTGCAGCTGAAGGTGCCGGTACTGGACGAGGACGGCTTCCGGGTGCTGCTCGCGGACGGCCCGGACGCGGCCCGCGAAGTCGCCACGATCGGCGACGGCACCGAGCCCGAACCCGAATCCGAACCGGAGGCCGCACCCGGGCCGGACACGGCCGGGGTGACCGATGAGTGACGGCGATGGCGGGGTGGTCGCTGGTCACGGCGTGGCCGCTCCCGTCGTGTCGGTCCGGCCGGCCGACGTGGCGGAACTGGCCGAGATCGGCGAGCTGACCGTGGCCGCCTACCAGGCGGACGGCTTCGCCCTTGACGGCCATCCGTACGCCGCCCGCCTCGCCGACGCGGCCGCCCGCCAGCGGGACGCCGAACTGCTCGTCGCCGCCGACCAGGACGACCGCGTGCTCGGCACGGTCACCGTCGTCCGCCCCGGCACGCCCTACGCCGAGATCTCCACGGCCGGTGAACTGGAGTTCCGCATGCTCGCGGTGCGACCGGACGCGCGCGGACAAGGCATCGCGCGATTACTTGTCACCGCCGTTGTGGACCAGGCACGCGCCGAGGGTTGTGTCGCTGTCGTGCTGTCCAGCCTGGACCGGATGCGCAACGCACACCGGCTCTACCAGCGATTCGGCTTCCGCAGGACGCCGGAACGGGACAGCGCGCCCGCACTGTGGGCGTTCGTGCTCGACCTCTGACCTGAACGATCAGCCGTCCAGCACCACCGCGACGATCCCGGCGAGATGCGCCAGCCGGGCGACCTCGGCCGCGCGGAACATCGGACCACCCGGACGAGCAACGAGCAACGCCCGATCGGGTTTGCCCAGCGGTGTCGCGGCCAGTTCGGTGCCCAGCTCCTGCCACGTCTCCGGCACCCAGTCGTCCTCGCCGTCCAGTACGGTCGCGCGCTGCAGCGGCATCCACGGCATGTCCACGTCCGCCGCCTCCGGTGCCGCCGTACTGGCCGCTAACCGGCTGACACCCTTGCCGTCCGACGTGAGAGTCAGCGCCCACCCCGCCCGGATGATCTTCGGTACACCTTCGGTGAAGATCCGGATCCCGTTGCGCGGGTCCTCGGCCACCTCCTCGACCAGCTCCAACTCCCGGTGCGTGTCCAGGATCCCGGCATACGGCCGCACGGCGTCCACCTCCACGCCGGTGACCGACTCGGCCGCGGTGATCAGCACATCGGGGAGCCGGCCGGTCGGCAGCTCGACCACCAGGTCGTCGACGGCCACGCCGGCGCCGCGTTCCACCACGTCCACGCTGAGGATGTCGGCCCCGATCGCCCCGAGGGCGGTCGCCACCGCACCCAGGGTGCCCGGTTTGTCCGGGAGCTGTACCCGGATCAGGAAGGACAACGCGAACGCCTCCTGCTTCGCACGCGGAACCTCGCCGTCCGCGCTGCGCCGTGCTCGGCAGCCAGTGTCATCCGGGTACACGTTCGTGGGTGCACCGGGGCCACCTATGAAAGAACCGGATCTCCTCGACCACGTCGGCGCTGTTACCGGGCGTCGATTGTGGCAGAACCCGCCGGTCTCGGCATCGGATGTCCGGCTGGCGGGACGCGGCCACCCCACGCCGACGGGGTCCGGCGGCAGTTCCTTCAACCCGAACCAGTTCTGCGAAGTTGGGGCCATAGACTCGCGCACGTGCCAAACATCTCCCGCGACGAGGTCGCGCACCTGGCCAGGTTGGCCCGGCTCGCGGTGACGGAGGACGAACTGACCACGTTCGCCGGCCAGTTGGACGTGATCCTGCAATCAGTCGCCACGGTCGGTGAGGTGGCCGCGGACGACATCCCGCCGACGACGCACGCCGTGCCGCTCGTCAACGTGTTCCGTCCGGACGTCGTGCGGCCCGGCCTGACGCAGCAGCAGGCTTTGTCCGGCGCGCCATCGGCCGAGGACGGCCGGTTCCGGGTGCCGCGCATTCTGGGGGAGATGTGATGAGTTCGCCCACCGATCTGACCCGGATGACCGCCGCCGACCTGGCCGCCAGAATCCAGGCGAAAGAGGTGTCGTCGGTCGAGGTGACGCAGGCGCACCTGGACCGCATCGCGAAGGTCGACGACCGGGTGCGCGCCTTCCTGCACGTGTCCGCGGATCGCGCGTTGAGCGCCGCCCGCGCCGTCGACGAGGACGTGGCGGCAGGGCGGGCACCCGCGTCGCCGCTGGCCGGGGTTCCGTTGGCGCTCAAGGACGTCGTGGTCACCGAGGGCGTGCCGACCACGGTCGGTTCGCGGATGCTGGAGAACTGGATCCCGCCGTACGACGCGACGATCACCCGTCGGCTGCTCGAAGCGGGCATCGTGATCCTCGGCAAGACCAACATGGACGAGTTCGCGATGGGTTCGTCCACGGAGAACTCCTACTACGGTCCGTCGCACAACCCGTGGGACCTGGACCGGGTACCCGGCGGATCCGGCGGTGGTTCGTCGGCCGCGCTCGCGGCCTTCGAGTCGCCGCTCGCGATCGGCACGGACACCGGCGGTTCGATCCGGCAGCCCGGCTCGGTCACCGGCACGGTCGGCGTGAAACCCACCTACGGCGGGGTTTCCCGGTACGGGTTGGTCGCGTTCTCGTCGTCGCTTGACCAGGCAGGGCCGTGCGCGCGGACGGTGCTGGACGCGGCGCTGCTGCACGAGGTGATCGCGGGCCACGACGTGCTGGACGCGACGTCCATCGACGAGCCGGTGCCGCCGGTGGTCGCCGCGGCGCGCGCGGGCGCCACCGGTGACCTGCGTGGCCTGCGGATCGGTGTGGTGTCGGACCTGGCGGGCGGCGACGGCTACCAGCCCGGTGTGCTGGCGTCGTTCGAACGGGCCGTCGCGACGCTGCGGGAGTTGGGCGCCGAGGTGGTCGAGGTGGCGTGCCCGCATTTCCGTTACGGGCTGCCGGCGTACTACCTCATCGCGCCAAGCGAGTGCTCGTCCAACCTGGCCCGCTTCGACGCGATGCGTTACGGCATCCGGGTCGGCGACAGCAACGGGGCCAGCGCGGAGGACGTGATGTCCGCGACCAGGGAGGCAGGTTTCGGGCCGGAAGTCAAGCGGCGCATCATGATCGGCACGTACGCGCTGTCGTCCGGCTACTACGACGCCTACTACGGCCAGGCGCAGAAGGTCCGCACGCTGATCAAGCGGGACTTCGACACGGCGTTCGGGACGCTGGACGTGCTGGTGTCGCCGACCACGCCGACCACCGCGTTCCGGTTGGGCGAGCGGACCGGCAACCCGATGTCGATGTACCTGGCGGACTTGTGCACGATTCCGGCGAGCCTGGCCGGCATCCCGGCGATGAGTGTCCCCAGTGGACTCGCGTCGGACGACGGCCTGCCGGTCGGCCTGCAGATCATGGCCCCCGCACTGGCCGACGAGCGGATGTACCGGGTCGCGGCGGCGTACGAGGTGGCGCGCAACGCGGCTGAGGGCGGGCCGCAGATCGACCGGATTCCGGAGTTGGAGGCGTGAGCGCGGTGCAGCGGGTACGGAGTGCGGTGGGTCTGGTCGGTCTCGGGTTCGGTGCCCTCGGCGCGGTGCGCGAACTGAAGGCGGCCAAGGGCAAGCGGGACGCTTTGGCCCTGCTCAACGCGGTGTTCAACTTCGCGGCCATGCTGACCGGCGGCGCGCTGGTCATCCGGTCGCTGCGCAAGGACGGTGACGCGTGACGGGCTTGGCGGAACTGATGGACTACGAGGACGTGCTGTCCACGTTCGAGCCCGTGCTCGGGCTTGAGGTGCACACCGAGTTGTCCACGAGGACGAAGATGTTCTGCGGTTGCTCGACGGTGTTCGGTGCCGAGCAGAACACCCAGGTGTGCCCCACGTGCCTTGGCCTGCCCGGTGCACTGCCGGTGGTGAACGCGGGTGCGATCGAGTCGGCGATCCGGATCGGGCTGGCGCTGAACTGCGAGATCGCGGGGTGGTGCCGGTTCGCGCGGAAGAACTACTTCTACCCGGACATGCCCAAGAACTTCCAGACGTCGCAGTACGACGAGCCGATCGCGTACAACGGTCACCTGGACGTCGAACTGGACGACGGATCGGTGTTCCGGGTCGAGATCGAACGCGCCCACATGGAGGAGGACACCGGGAAGTCGCTGCACGTCGGCGGTTCGACCGGGCGGATCCATGGGGCGGAGTACTCGCTGCTTGACTACAACCGGGCCGGCGTGCCACTGATCGAGATCGTCACGAAGCCCATCGTCGGGGCCGGCGCGCGGGCACCGGAGATCGCGCGGACGTATGTGACGGCGCTGCGGGATCTGTTGCGCGCCCTGGACGTGTCGGACGTACGGATGGACCAGGGTTCCCTGCGGTGCGACGCGAACGTGTCCCTGATGCCGATCGGCGCCGGCGAGTTCGGCACCCGCACGGAGACGAAGAACGTCAACTCGCTGCGCAGCGTCGAACGGGCCGTGCGGTACGAGATGTGCCGTCAGGGCGCGCTACTGGCCGGCGGATCGCGGATCGTGCAGGAAACGCGGCACTACGACGAGAGCACCCAGACGACGCTGGCAGGTCGGACAAAGGAGACGGCGGAGGACTACCGGTACTTCCCGGAGCCCGACCTCGTGCCGATCGCGCCGGCCAAGGACTGGGTGGCGCAGCTGCGCGAGACACTGCCGGAGCTGCCGTGGGAACGCCGTCGGCGGGTGCGGGAGGATTGGGGCCTGTCGGATGCCGAGATGCGGGACCTGCTCAACATCGGCGCGATCGACCTGATCGCGTCCACTGTGGACGCCGGTGCCGGCTCGGCGGAGGCCCGGTCGTGGTGGGTGTCGTACCTGGCGCAGAAGGCCAACACGGCGGGCGTCGAGTTGGCGGACCTGCCGATCACGCCGGTACAGGTGGCACGGGTGATCCAACTGGTCACGGACGGCGAACTGACCACCACGCTGGCCCGTCAGGTGGTCGACGGCATACTGGCCGGCGAGGGTGAACCGGACCAGGTGGTCGCGGCCCGGAGCCTGAAGGTGGTGTCGGACGACTCGGCACTGATCGCCGCCGTCGAGACGGCGATGGCGGAGGCACCCGGCGTCGTGGCCAAGATCCGCGACGGCAAGACAGCCGCGGTCGGCGCCATCGTCGGTGCCGTGATGAAGGCGACACGAGGCCAGGCCGACCCGCAACGAGTCCGCGAACTGATCATCGAGCGGTGTCAGTAAAGCTACAACTCGGTGTAGTAGGCGGCAAGGCGGTCGGCGAGGGCTACCGGCTGGCTCAGGGCGATCATGTGTCCGCCCGGGATGTCGTCGACCGCGATTCCCAGGCGTTCCTTGACGATTCGCCGTTGGAACGCCAGCGGGAACAGGCGGTCGTCGCGGCCCTGTAGGAATCTTGTCGGCACGTCCGGCCATGTCTTGAGCGGCCATGGCTCCGTGCATGGCTTGTCCGCCTGTTCCGGCATCCCGGCCGCGAGCGCCTCGGCGGTGAGCTCCTGCGGTACGTCGTGGAAGAAGCCGTCGACCATGTCGAACTCCTCCGACGGTCGGCCTTCGCTGGCCGCGAACTCGGCGGCGGCTTGTGACTGGCCGGTGTTACCCCACCATTCGCCGAAGGTCTCGCCTGGTGCCGGGACCATCGAGTTCAGCATGACCAGCAGTTCCACCTTTGCCCGGTCGCACGCCAATGGTGCGCTGAATCCGCCCATGGACTGCGCCACAAGCACGACCCGGTCGCGGTCGCCGATCGTGTCGACGATGACGTCCGCGTACTCGCCGAGTCCGGCCGTCTCGTCCCCGGTCGGCAGGTCGACGGGTACGGCGTCATGGCCGCGCGCTTGTAGTTCTGGTACCAGTCGGTGCCAGTACCAGGTGGTGCCACCCGCGCCCGGGACGAGCACGAACGTCGCCATGGTCATCGCCTCCCTGAGTCCGCGGACACCTTAGGAGGCAATGCGGCCGACGAGATTCACACCATTGGGCACCATGGTCAATCCGCTGATAGAACGGTGGGATTCGCGCTGGTCAGGGGGCTGTCGACAGTCGACGGCAGAAAACAATGCGTCAGTCCTGGCCGCCGCCGGCCGGCTGGCTGGTGATGACGACGACCCGGTCGTCGCTGGATACCGGCTGGCCGCCGCTGTCCTTGTTGATGGTGCCGGCCATCGCGCCCCGGTCGCTGATGATGTCGACACCGCCGATCCGGCCGAAGCCCTGGCCGCCCTGCAACGAGATCTGTGGCTTGCCGGTGAACGAACCGTCGGTGTTCAGCGCGAGCGACTGCACGTTTCCCGCGATCGACGTGCCCACCATCACCGACGTGTGGAACGCAGCGCACCCTGCCACGCCCGGCTTGTCCGGCCACGTCCACGCCGGGTCGCCGAGGGGCTGGCCGACGGTCAGGCGGTACAGCACGTCCTCCGTCGGCATGCGGTCCGTGACCCACGCCTGCCGGCCGTCCAGCGAACTGCACACACCGCCCGGATCGCGCAGGCCGGTTGCCACCACCGGTGAGTTCCGCAGCGGGTTGCCCGGCGCGGGCGCACCGTCGATGTCGATCCGCAGTACCTTGCCCGCCAACGAGTTCGGGTTCGACGCCGCGGCCGGGTCGCCCGCGTCGCCGGTGGCCACCAACAGTTCGCCACGGTGGTCGACCGACAGGGCACCCCGGTTGTCCGTGGTGCCGCGTGGAATGCCAGTCAGGATCGGCTTCGGGGTGTCGCCCGGCGCGATCAGCATCACGCGGTTGTCGGTCGCCGTGGTGATGTACGCGAAGACCAGCTGGTCCTGGGTGTATGTCGGGGACAGGGCCAGGCCGGTCAGGCCGCCGCCGCCCGTCGCGTCGACCTGCAGTGTCGTCATCGTCGACGGCTTGTCGCCCTTGTGTACGCGCAGGATCCGGCCGGTGGTGCGCTCGGCGGCCAGGCCGATCGGATCGCCCGCGGTGCCGGGCAGCGCCACTACGGCCGCCACCACGTCGAGGCACGTCGCGATCACGGCCGGGTTGAAGTCCTGGCAGCCCTGCGGTGGCGGGACGGTGCCGCCGTGGCCCTGCGGCTGGTCCGGACCGCCGTTCGCGGACTGGCCGGACTGGCCTGGCAACACGGGATTCGGCGGCGCCTCCGGGGACAGCGTGGCCGCCGGCTGCCAACCGCTCGGTGCGGCCTCACCGGTGAAATCCGCGCATCCGGACAGCACCATCAGCGCGCCACCGACCACCAGCGCGGCCGGCCACCGCAGCTGACGGGCAGCGGACGAGGTCGGGCGCTGTCTGGGCACGACACCCAGCCTAAGCCGCGACGCGTGAGTGTCGGGTGAGCGAGGGCCCGAATACGCCAGGCACGGCCCGCGCCAGGCCAACGTGCCAGGTAAGCGTGCCAGGTAAGCGTGCCAGGTACACGAACTTGTCCGCCGAGTCGCCGGTCCAGTCGATCAGGTCGCGGTTGGCGCCGTTGATGCCAGCGTCGAGGTTCTCGTCGATGGCACGGTAAGCGGCCTTGAGCGCGGCAGTCGTGCCAGGTCAGCGGGCCGGTGCCGGTGTCCGCTCGGACGAGCGTCTCGGCGCCGGCATGGCCGGGACGTCCGACACCAGGATCGGCCGCGCCGGAGCGGCCGGTACCGCCTGGCTGGCCCACAGCGCCGCCGCCCGGACCGCGTCCGCCCGTTCGATCAGCAGCATCAGTTCGGCCGCCAGTTCGTCCGGTGCCTCCAGCGGCAGGAAATGGCTGGTCGGCAGCACCCGGATCCGGGCCTGCGGCAGCGGCCCGATGGTCGCGACCACGTGCCTCGGGTCCGCGAACAGGTCGTACCGGCCGGCCAGCGCGGTCACCGGGCAGCACACCTTCGCCAGGTCCGGTGCCGCCGTCTCGGCCAGCGCAAGTGCGAGTTGGCCGTACCACCCCCAGTCGTGCGACAGGAAGCGGCGGCCGGCGGCCACCACGTCCGCCGGCCGGCTGGTGGGGCGCATCACCCCGCTGTGCCGCACGACCGCCGCCGTCGCCGAGTTCATCGGCAGCCGGTGCAGCACGGCGTTGAGCAGCGGGCCGGCGTCCCGGATCAGCCGTGCCGCGAACCCGGCCATGCGCCTGCGGGTCGCATGCGGCACACCGAGCACGCCGAGCATGCCGCCGAACAGGTCACCCGGCGTGCCCGCGACCAGCAGCAGACCGGAAACCCGGTCCGGGTACCGGCTGGCCAGTTCGGTGGCCACCGAGGCCCCAGCCGACCAGCCCATCACGACCGCGCGCTCGACGGTGGCCTCGTCCAGCACGGCCAGTGCGTCCGCGACATGGTCGGCCAGCCGGATGCGGGTGGGGTCGGCCGGGCGGGCCGAGCCGAGCGTGCCCCGGTGGTACCAGCTGTGCATTCTCGGCCGGGGTCGGCCCGGGTGCGCTGCCGGGCGGGTCAGGTAGGGCCACGCCTCCGGCATGGTGCCGATACCGGGGCAGAGCAACACGTCCCGGCCGGTGCCGTCGTTGTGCCACACCCGGATCCGGGTGCCGTCCGCGGAATGGATGTCGTGTTCACGCACCTTCCAGAGTGTGCCGCACCACGTGCCCGCGCGCTTCCCTCGTCGTGCCGCATACGGTGTTCGAGTGACGATCACGGTGTTGGTTCCGGACGACGACGGTGTGGCCGCGCTGTCCGGAGTGGACGGTGTGCGGCCACTGCGCTACCAGGTCGGCCGGCCGTGGCCATCGGCGGCCGTCAAGGCCAGTGTCCTTGTGCCCAGGTTCCTGACCACGGAAGACATGTCGGCGATGCTCGCCGAGTTGCCAGAACTCGCCTACATCCAGCTGCTGTCCGCGGGCGCCGAGATCTGGATCGGACGGCTGCCACCGGGTGTGCTGCTGTCCACCTGCCGGGGCGCGCACGGTGGCAGTACAGCCGAATGGGTGGTTGGCGGTCTGCTCGCGATGTACCGAAACTTTCCGCGGTTCCAGCGCGCCCAGGAGCGTCGCGAGTGGGATTACCACGTGACGGACACGTTGCAGGACAAGCGGTTGTTGGTGGTCGGTGCGGGCGATCTCGGCGACCAACTTGCCCGGCGGCTCGCCCCTTTCGACTGTCACGTCACCCTGGTCGGCCGGACCGCGCGGGACGGTGTGCATGGCGTCGACGAGCTGCCCGAGCTGTTGCCCGGGTATGACGCCGTCGTGCTGATGGTGCCGCTGACCAGCGCGACCACCCGGATGGTCGACTCGGCGTTCCTGGCCCGGATGGCCGACGACGCCATTCTGGTCAACGCGGCGCGTGGCGCGGTCGTGGACACCGACGCGCTGGTAGCGGAGTTGCGGACTGGGCGGCTGCGGGCCGTTCTTGACGTCACGGAACCGGAACCGCTGCCCGTCGATCATCCACTGTGGACGATGGAAGGACTGCTGCTCACCCCGCACGTCGGCGGTTCGTGCCGTGGCGCCGAGGCCCGGTCGTGGCGGATCGCGGCCGAGGAGATCCGCAGATACGCCAGTGGCCAGCCGCCAAGGAATCTGGTGCGCGGCGATTACTGATCATCGGCCGCCGCCGAGGTTTTCACTCGAAGGTGTCGCATTGGTGCACGGGATCACGTACCCTGCGGCAGCGTGAGCACGTACGACGATCGACCGGAGAAAACAAGCGGTCACGACGACGACGGCCTGTTCTACCCCAAAACGTCGGCCGGTAGTGGCAGTGGGACGTACAACGCCGCCGGCAACGACCCGACATCGAGCCAGTTCAGCAGCCTGCCGGACGCCACGTACCCGGAGGGCGGCGGGGCGACGTCCGTCATGGCACCGGTCGGCACCGGCGGTTTCGACGACGACGGCGGCGGCATGCAGATGGCCAACCGCCTCGGCGGCGGCCAGCCCGCCCGGCTGCACGGCGGCGCCGACTTCGGCCTGCTCGTACTCCGAGTCGTCGTCGGCGGCTCGTTCGTCGGGAACGGGCTGCGGCACCTGTTCGGCCTGTTCCACGGCGTCGGGCGGACCGGGTTCGAGAACTTCCTGACGGTCGCCGGATATGAGCACGTGACGGTGCTGTCGTGGGTGGCGGGCGGGACCGAGATAGTCGCGGGCGCTTTGTTCGTGCTCGGGCTGTTCACGCCGCTGGCCGCCGCCGGAATGCTCGGCCTGATGGCCAATCTGATCGTGCTGAAATGGCCGACGGGGTTCTTCGACCCCGGCTACGAGATGGACCTTGTGCTGTCCGCGGCCGCGTTCGCGGTGCTGTTCGCCGGACCGGGTCGGGTTTCACTGGACCGGCCGACCCCGTGGTATCGGCGGCCGAGCGTCAACGGCTTCGTGTTCCTGATCATCGCCGCGGCCGCCTCGGTTGCCGTTCTTCTTCTGCTGCGCCATCATTGAGCGCCCGCTGATCGTTCGAACACACGTTCGAGTGATAGGCGGGATTGAGCGCAACCGCCGCAACCGCACGCGCGTCCCGTAGGAGGAAGGTGGTCGCTGGCGGGACGGTGGTCGCGGGCGGGACGGTGGCGAGGGCGGACGATGCCGGGTGCCAGGGTCGACGCCGGTCACCGGTCGACGACAGCGGCCACTCGTGCGTTCCGGTAGCAGGCACGTGGTGTGGCGGACGGGACGTGGGCAAAAGCGGCCGCCGCAGGTGCCAGTGGTTGACCGTCGCGGACAACGGCCTGCGGACAACGGCCTGCGGACAACGGCCTGCGGACAACGGCCTGCGGACAACGGCCTGCGGACAACGGCTGCGGACAACGGCCTGCGGACAACGGCCTGCGGACAACGGCCT
>DATBCR010000361.1:0-3436 GCA_036270375.1 Pseudonocardiaceae bacterium
TGCAGGGTTCGTGGCAGTAGTGGAACGGCAGTTGCGCGCTGCGACCCTGGCTGTCCTCGAAATGGCTGGCGTAGATACGGTCCGTCATGCCACTCACGGGCACGCCGGTGGGCTGGCCGGGCATGTCGTCGTTCACCCCGGCATGCAGCGCGCGCAGGTTCACGTCGGCGTGGAACGCGCTCAGATCGCCGGCCGTCAGTGCCGCGGCCTGGAGGCCGTCGCGCCACGTGCTGCTCTCGCCGAACCGGAAGGCCACGTTGAACAACGCACCGCCCGCCGTGCCGCCGTTGCCCGGTTGGGTCGCGGTCGCCGCGCCGGAAACCGGTTGCAGGTAACGGTTGTTGGCGACATCCCACAGCCCGGACGCGGACGCCACCCGCACCGTGGACAGGCCACGGGTGCTGAACACGTTGGCGGGGACCGTGACGGTCACCTGGCGGCGAGTAAGATCGACACTCGCCCGCGCATTGGGCGCGGCCACCGCCTGCAGAGTGGCCGCGTCAGTGACCGCCACGGTCGAGCCGTGCACGGTGACGAACACCTGTGCCGGCTCCTGTGCCCCCGCGTCGAACGGCATTGGCCGAGTCGTGGGCGACGTGCCTAGCGCGATCGTGGTCGCGACCAGCGCCGGGTCGATCATGGCGTTGTAGGTGAGCCGGATCAGCAGGCCGGAGTGGGTCGGCTTGAGCCGGAACTCGACGAGATCGGCGGCGTCGGCCGCGTACCGAGGATCGGTTGGGTAGGTGTAGGTCGTACCGGCGCCCCGGTCGTCGAAAAGGTAGTCCTGGTAAAGGAATTCGCCCTGCCGGTAGGCGCTCGTGCCGGACACCAGGATCGGCGTCGCGCGCCACGGGCTGCCGGGCGCGTTCTCCAACTGCGGCGCACGCGGCGGCGGCGCGTACAGGATCGCGGGTCCCGGCTTCGGCGCGAGCCGCGCGCTGTCGGTCGTCACGGTGACCGCGTGCGCGGGCGTGCTGGCGAGGAGGCCCGCGGCGAGCCCGACCGCGAGCGTGATCATCCGGGCACGGTGCGTAGCGCTGGTACGGCCGGTACGACGGCTCTGGCGTTCGGTCAACACGGGCACCGCCTCGCAGTGGTCACGGTGACGCTGGCGGCCCGCCGAACCGGGCGGGCAGATCAAGTGAGGACCAGGTTCCCTCCGACCGGAGCGATTTGTCAATCGTTATCGATAACGTTCTCCATCACGGCAAGGTAACCGCCCTCCCCCGCCACCCACACCCGGCCCGGCCGCCCGGCTCCGCGCTACTGAAAATTACATCGAGCCGCGCTGAAAATTACGCCGAACAGCCGTGAAATGTTTCGTGAAAGTTACAGAATGCTAATGAAAACTCGGCGGGCGGACTCCGAATGGCGGCTGAACGGTGGCTACTAATCACACGCTTACTGCCCTAGGGGTATCTCGTCATATATCGTTTTGTGGCCAAGCAATAACCTCGGGCCCATCTATCCAGACCGCAGCCAATGGAGGCGAAGGCATGGGTATCGAGGAACTGAAAGCAAATGTATTCGGCAGAAGATCGGCCCTGAAAAAGGGGGCCGCAACCGCTCTACTGCTCACCCAGGCCGCCATGCTGGAACAGCTGGTGACAGCACCGATGCGACAGGCCGCGGCGGCAACCGCGTTCTCGGATATTCAGTTCGATATCGGCGCCTTCATCAACCCGGCACAAATCCGGAACGACGGCGCCGGCAATGTCACGGTGCAATTCGGCCCGGTATTCACGATGTTCATTCCGGCGAAGTTGAACCGCACCCCGACAAAGGCCGATCAGGCCAATCTGGCCAATGCGCTGAACACCATCGAGGCGAGCTATCCGGCCAGCCCGTCCGGCTTGTTCGTGGCGTCCGTGTCGTACGGATTGCCGTACTTCAACCGCCTGCCACAGTCATTGGTGCAGGCCAACATGCCACGCCTTACCTCGAACAACGGCCGGTTCGTGCTCGAGGAGGCGGTACCGTTCCCGACCGACGTGACGGGTGGGTTCGTCGGCGGCCCGAACGCGCTGATACCCGGCCAGACCAAGGACCGGTTCAACGTCAACGTGGTGATCGAGAACAACGACATGCTGTTCCAGTTCCGCAGCGACTCGATGGTCAATCTGGCGGCCATACCGCTGTGGTTCAGCGGCAGCAACAATCTCAACGGCAAGGGCGTGCCGTCGCCCAACCTCAACGGCCTGCTCACCTTCCAGACCCAGCGGATCCAGTTCGTCCAGCCGGGCATGCCGCGCCAGATAGCCAACAACTACGGTCTGGAGTTCGCGCCAAGGATCAACCCCAACTCGTCGATGGCAATGGGCTTCGTGGACCAGCAGACCGATTCAAGCGCGGCCGCCCCGATCGTCACCTTCGCCGGCGTCAACAGCAAGGTGGCAATGACCACCGCACGAGCCGGCGACTATTTCGACAACGGCTCGATAGCGCATTTCTCACATGTCATCGAGGACCTCTACCAGTTCTACTCGACACCCAACCAGGACAGCAACCGCCCGGGCGGCGAACCGTTCACGGAGCGGGTACAGTATATGTTCCGCTCGAACCAACTCGGCACCGCGAACGGTGTCCCTCACGCCGGCTTCACCGACCAGTTCACCAACGGCGGCGGCCCGGCCTTCATCAACAACGTCTTCCAGGGCACCAACGCGGCCCTGCTGCAGGCCCAGGACCAGAACAACGTGGTGTTCGGTACCGGCGCCGGTCAGCAGCAGTCGTTGAGCGCCACATTCACCGGCCTGCCGAGGGTCGGCCACGAGGAGGCGTTGCAGCAGGTGTCGAGGGCAAGCGACGGCACGCCACTGCACGTCCGCAACGACGGCCCGGGCTTCGACGGCATGGACGTGCCGGCGTTCCGCACGTTCCCCGGCAACAACGGCGCCAACCTGCCCGCCGGCACCAACGTGTTCAAGCTCGAGTTCCTGATGTTCGTGCCGACCGCCGACCTGTTCGCCCAGATGCGCACGAAAGTCGCGGCCCAGGACCTGCAACACCAGTTCCTCGGTGACCAGGACGACGACAACGGCCTCGAACGCTTCATCACCGCGACCCGCCGCCAGAACTTCCTCACCCCACCCCGCCGACACCGCACGTTCCCGCTACTCGAACTGACCTGACGGCCCCTGCGAACTCAGCAGGCTTGTGAGTGACCGGTATCGTTCGGCTCGCCAAGCCCACCACGCCGTTGTGCCGACGGCCGGCCGGCGGCGAGCCGAACACACCCGCCACAACGCCAAGGATTCTCGACGCCAGCAGCTGCCACCGCCCGTCATTGACGCCACCGATCCGCTCCACCAGGTACGGCAACAACAGTTCGGCGTCCCGGTCCAGCACGCTCGTCAGCAGCGGGTCGCCGACCAGCCGGGTCGCCGCCCGCACGGCCGCGCCGACGAGCCGTTCCCGCGCGGTGCCCGCGATGTCG
>DATBCR010000362.1:0-7878 GCA_036270375.1 Pseudonocardiaceae bacterium
CCGAGGAAGTCGTGCCGTTCGCCGTGGGGGCCGGCGGTTTGGCCGTGGTAGCGGACGCGGTGGCGGCCAGGTGGCGTTGCTGGGGATGTCCCAGGTGATCCGCGCGACTGATGCCCCTTGGCCGGTCCGTTTCCAATGGAAGAAGGTTGTCCAGTCGCCGTCGTCGGCGATCCGAATCCATTCGCTTCCTTGCTCCGCAGCTCGCCGTGCGCAAGCGTCAGTCGAGCCGGTGCGACATCTTCGTGTGCGCGGACCGTCGCCTCCACCATACCGTCCACAATGGCCTGGAACGTCGCCGGCCGGAAGCCGCCCGTGATGTCGGCGATGCCGCAGCCGGCACGGAATCCCGTCATTCGATGACCTCCGGGAAAGGCTACGAGGCGCGGGCGGCCCGACGGCGGCGCGCGGACTTGGCGAGGTGGTCGGCGAACTCGGTCAGCACGGCCATCGCCTGCGCACCGTCGCGGTCCACTATCCAGGCGAGCGTGACCCCGTCGAGCATGGTGTGCACGTACCGGGCCAGCACCGGTACCGGTGTCGTCCACTCCACCCGCGCCGCGTCCGCCGCCGTTTCCAGGAACTCGGTCGCCATCGCCAGGTAGCCCTCGTACTGCCGGCGCGCGACGTCCGCCAGTCCAGGCGTGCGCAGCGCGTACTGCGTCAACTCGTACGTCACCTGGTGCGTGCCCGGGTTGGTCTCGACGTCCTGCCAGTACGCCCGCAGGCTCGCCGCCAGGGTTTCCTTGAGGCCTCGGCCCTGCCCGACCACGGCGGTGGCCGCGATGACGTTGCGCTGGTTGATCGTGTCGATCACCTGCAGCAGGAGTTCCTGCTTGGAGCGGAAGCAGTAGTGGAAGAAGCCGAGTTGCATGTCGGCCTCGGTGACGATCGCCCTTGTGGTCGTCTTGGCAACGCCGTCCCTTGCCATCACCCGAATCGCCGCCGCCACCAGTTCTCGGCGCCGCACGTCGGCGGATACCCGCGCCATGGCACACCCCGATCGTCCGGCCGTCGCTGGCGCCCACGGTACCCCAACCTGACCTGGACGGCCGACCAGGTCAGGACCGTTGCAGCCGACGCTCCTCGGCGCTGTAGAACCGGACGAGCCTGGTCAGCGCGGCCTGGCTGGCTTCGGGGCCGTCGTCGGTGAGCGCCCGTCCGCGCGCGAACATCCGCAGCGGCTCGTGGTAGTAGTACCGGTCCGGCCCGCCCGATTCCAGCAGGTGCACGTCCACAAGCGAGTCCAGCAGCGCCGCCGTGTCGCCGGCCGGCAGGTCCAGTACCGCCGACGCGGCGTTGACCGAGATGTCCGGCCCGTCCGGCACCGACAGCAGCCGGAACGTCCTGGCCTGCGCGGGGGACAGCCGCGCCAACGCCGACTCGTACGGCGCCTCCATGGCCACGCACTCCGGCGGGAACACCGGCGAGCCGGGTTCTGGCCGGCCCAGCCGCCGCAGTACGTCCGTGATCCGCCACGCGGGCCGTGACGCGATCCGCGCCCCGATCGCCGCGAGCACCTGCGGCAGACCGGCCGCGTGCCGCACCAGATCGCGGACCTCCGCCAACTCCGCGCGCACTCGACCGACGCCGACAAGCCGTTCCAGCAAAGCGATCGACTCGTCATCGCCGAGTCCGCCCAACGTCCGCCAGTGCACGTGTGCGAGCCCGAACAGCCGCTGCCGCGCGGTGATCACGACCGCCGACCCGCCGGCACCCGGCAGCAGTGGCCGCACCTGCTCGGCGTCCCTGGCGTCGTCGAGCACGACGAGCAGCCGACGGCCGGTGGTCAACGTCCGCCACAGCGCGACCCGCTCACCGAGCGATTCGGGCAGCGACCGCATTCCGATGCCCCGCAACAGTTCCGCCACCGGTTCGGCCGCCGCCCCGAGGTCGACGAACAGTTGGCCGTCCGGAAAGTCCGCCGCGACAGCGTGTCCGACGCGAACGGCGAGGGTGGTCTTCCCGACGCCGGCGAGCCCGTCCACACCCACCACGGGCACCGTGCCGGGTGTGGCCGGGACGAGTGCGGCGGCGATGCCCGACAGCGGCTCGGCGCGGCCGACGAAGTCTGATATGTCCGGCGGCAGTTGGGTGGGGTTGTGTACTGACTTCACGGTCGGGCCGCCCAGCCCCGGATCGGACGCCAGGATCCGCCGCTGCATCTCCCGCAGGTCCGGGCCGGGGTAGAGGCCGAGTTCGTCCGCGAGCAGCCGCCGTACCTCCTCGAACACGGCGAGTGCGTCGGCCTGCCGGCCGGACCGGTAGAACGCCAGCATCAGCAACTCACGCGGCCGCTCCCGCAACGGATGCTCCGCGATCACCTCGGCCAGTTCGGCAGCCGCCTCGACGTGCCGGCCGGACTCGATGTCGGCCGCCGCCAGGTCCTCGATCGCGGTCAGCCGCTGTTGCGCGAGGCGGACGCGTTCGGCTTCTGCGTAGTCACCGCTGACACCGGACAACGGCGTGCCGTGCCACAAGCCCAGCGCTGCCCGCAGTGCGATCGCGGCGTCCGCACCGTCCCGGGCCTGCCGTGCGACGCCGAGTTGCCGCCTGAAGTCGGTCAGGTCCAGATCCGGTGACCGGATCGCGTAACCGCCGCCGACCGACTCGATCGCTCCGGGATCGAGCACATGGCGCAGCCGTGACACGTACGACCTGATCATCCCGATCGCCGCGCGCGGTGCCGCGCCGCCCCAGACCGCGTCGATCAGCTGGTCGGGGGACACGGAAGTGCCGGCCCGCAACAGAAGTATCGCCAGGACCGCCCGCTGCTGCGGCGAACCCAACTCGACCTCGACATCGCCGCGCCGCGCGCGGACCGGACCGAGCACCTCGAACCGCAGCGATTCACCCACCGACGACTCCCTCCGGAACCGGCCGCACACCCACACCCGGCAACGGTGTGCGTACGGCCGGTATTCCGGCGGGTCGTGGCTCAGGCGGTGAACTTGTCCCGGTTCGCGGCGAGCCAGGTCGCGAAGTCCTGCAGGCGCGGGTTCAGCTTGCGCACCCGCTCGGGATCGCGGACACCGGCGAACACATCGGCATGTTCGACGTAGAAGAAGAACATGTTGGCGGTGTCGTCGGCGCCCGGGAACGGCAGGGTACGCACCACGTCCAGGGTCATCGGCCGGTAGACGACTTCCTCGCCGAGTTCCTTGGTGAACGCGGCCGCGAACTCCTCGCCGGTCAGGTTCTCGCCGGACACGGTGATCGTCTGCCCGACCAGTTCCGTGCCGCGCTCGAAGATGCCGAACGCGGTGCGCCCAATGTCCTCGGCGGCGATCCCGGCGAGTTTCGCCGTGCCGGCCGGGATGTGCAGCGCGAGTGTGCCGTCGTCGTCGCGGGCCGGCTTGAAGAAGTCGGCGAACGCCTCGAAGTACATGGTGGTGGACAGGAATGTGGTCGGCACGCCGGCTTCGGTGAAGAAGGCGTCGGCCTCGCCCTTGCTGTCGAAGTGCGGGACCTTGTACGTGCCGTGCAGGGTCGGGACGCGTTCGTCGTCCATCGGGATGTGCGCGCGGGTGTCCGGCAGCGTCGACCAGATCACGTGTCGCAGCCCGCTCGCCTTGGCGGCGGCGGCCATCGCGCGGGCCTGCGTCTGCTCCCGTTCGACGGAGTTGTACTCCCAGAACGCGGTTACGAAGTAGGCGCCGTACGCACCGCGCAACGCCGTGGTGAGGCTGGCCTCGTCGTCCAGATCCGCGGTCACCACCTCGGCGCCCCGGTCCGCCAACGCCTTCGCGGCGGCCGAGTCCGGCCGACGGGTGATCGCGCGCAGGGCGAACTGTCCGGTCGGGTCGTCCAGGATGGCGCGGGCGAGGCCGCCACCCTGCTGGCCGGTGGCGCCGACGACGGCGATGATCTTCTTCTCGGTCATCAGGACCAGCTCCTCGAGTTGTCACGACCGGCCGTTCCGGTCATGCCTCGATGAAAGCGCCGCGAGATTGTCGTCTCGTGCACGCCTGATGCACGCGCACGTGAATCCACGTCAATGCCGCACCGCGACGGCCGTCAAGAAGAACGCGAACGCCGTGGTCGCGGCCACGGCCCGAGCCGTGTCCAACCGTTCCCACCTGCGGACCAGCACCCGCCAGTCGTGCGGCGGCGCGTCGGGCCGCCAGGTGAGCGTGGCCTTGTTGATGGGGACGGTGCCGGTGAACGTGACCAGCGTCCACGCGACTACGGCCGCGATGCCCACCAAACGGACGGCCCCGGTGCCGTCCGCGACGGTGACGGCCACCGTCGACAGGACCGTAGCCCCGAAGACGGCGGGCACGACGACCCGCAGGCGCCGGATGAGTGCCTGGCGGAGCTGGATCTGCGGCTGTTCGGCCAGCACCGTGATGGGCGCCCGCACACCGAGGCGGACCACGAACTCGGTGCCGGCCAGGATGCCGACGCAGAACAGGTTGACGAACTCGAGAACGACGCGCACGGCCGGCTCCTTGATTACAGCGACTGAAAACTTACTGTAGCAGAAATTATGCTGGCGCCGGACTATCCTGCGAGGGTGAGCAGCCGGACGGTGGACTGGACAGCCCGACGCGACGCCGCCCAAGTGGCGGCTCCAGAAGGGTTGCGGGCGCGGAAGAAACGCCTGATGCGCCAGCAGTTGACCGACACGGCGACGGAGATGTTCGTCGAGTGGGGGTTCGACGCCGTCCGTGTCGCCGACATCGCGGAGGCGTGCGGGGTGTCCGAGAAGACGGTCTTCAACTATTTCCCGACCAAGGAGTCACTGCTCCTTGACCGCTGGGACACCACGATGGCCGCGCTGCGAACCGGCCTCGCCGAACCGGATGTGCCACCGGTCGAGGCCGCGACGCGGATCCTGGCCGACGAACTGGACGCCATGATGTCCTGGCTCGACCGGCAGCCGGATCGGGCCGAGGCCGTCACCAGGATCCACCGCTTCAACACCTTGATCCAGACCACCCCGGCACTGCGCGCCCACCAGCGCGACATGGCCGACCAGCTCACCGCAGCGGCCGCCGACGTCCTGGCCGCACGCATGGGGATGCGCGCCGACGATCCGGAACCGCGGATCGTCGCGATGGCGCTGCTCGGACTCTGGCAGATCCACTTCCACGCCCTGCGGACGTACCTGGACGGCACCCGGACGCCGTCGAAGGTCCGTGCGGCCGTGACCGCAGACGTCCAGCGCGCCGCCGGACTCCTCGACGCCGGACTGCGCTCGTTCGGAACTTCCGTCTGATAGCTGTCACGGGGCGGGAGCCGGCTCGGGTAACGGGAACAGGCCGAGGAACCGGGTGACCGAGGCCCGCCGGCCGTCGATGGTGATGTCGCCGGCCCGCAGCGCGTCGGCGAGGCTGCGACCGCCGTGCAGCAGAGCGGCCAGCGTGTGCGGGTCGGTGTCCATGATCGCGTCCGGCGCCTCGACGTCACCTCTGGTGAACTCGAGCCGGCCGTCGGTGATCCGGGCGCTGAACCGGTCCTCGCCCAGCCGCAGCGCGATGGCCGTCGTGAGGCCGGCGGCCGCGTGCGGATCGAAAAGGGCGCGCACCGAAAGGGCGAGCGAGTCGACGCTGCTCTCCGCATCGTGCGGCATCGTGGGGGAGCGGCCGCCCCACCGGCCGAGTCCGACGACGACCGGTTCGAGTTCCGCGCCCCACTCCGTCAGCCCGTACACCCACGAACCGGCCGGTGGTGGCAGTTTGTGTTGCCGCACAACGCCGGCGTCCTTCAGTTCGCGCAGACGCTGCGACAGCACGTCCGGGCTGGCGCCCGGCAGGCCGGCCCGCAGGTCGGTGAAGCGTTTCGGGCCGAACAGCAGTTCGCGCACGATCAGCAGCGCCCAGCGCTCACCGACCAGATCGAGCGCGTGCGCCACCGCGCACCCCTCGTCGTACCTGCGCCTGCCGACCATGGCACCGAGCCTACCAGCAGTAATCCGGACTTCCACTTATCTGGTTGTGATTTCCAACCAGAAAATAGTAAACTCCGACCGACGATCGGGTGGATCAACGAAGGAGTGGCCGTGAGCAGGACCATGGTTATCCGGTACGAGACCAAGGCCGAGGCGGCCGACGAGAACGCGCGGCTGGTGGCGGCCGTGTTCGCCCAACTGGCCGCCGACGATCCCGGCGGCATCCGCTACGCCACCTTCCGGCTGGCCGACGGCGTAAGTTTCGTGCACGTCGTGGTACACGACGGCGACAGCGACCCGCTGTCCCGGTCAAGCGCGTTCGCGGACTTCCAGGCCGGCATCGGCGACCGCGTGGTCGGCCCACCGGTCCCGTCCGAGGCCACCCTGGTCGGCTCGTACCGTTTCTTGACGGACTGAACTTTCATTGTTCGGTCGCGGTGTTTTCTGGAACCGATACAGAGCGGTACTTGTGGGTTGCCACGAATGGCGCAGTCCTTGACAGCCCACAGGTACCGACGTAACTTCCCTGTTGTGAGAGCGCTCTCACAGATGGATCATGATTCGGGATGCCGTTTTTTGGGGGACCGAAAGATTCGGGAGAATCCGCATGAAACAGGGAGCACTCCGCTGGACGGCCGCGGCATCGGGCGCCTTACTCGCCCTGCTCGCCGGATCCGGCGTGGCGACCGCGCAGGTCGCGGCACCGCCGGCACCCGCCGGTGACGAGCTGTCCGCGGGCAGCGACACGTCGATCACCATCACCTGGCCGGCGAGTCCCGGCGCGACGAGCTACAACATCTACCGTGGCACCACGGCCGGCGGCGAGGGCAGCACGCCGATCGCCACGACGACCAACACCACGTACAAGGACGCCAACCTCAGCACGACACCCGTCTACTTCTATCAGCTCACCGCCGTGAACGCGGGCGGCGAATCCCCCCGGACCCCGGAGGACGCGTCCAAGACACCGCCGCCGATCGGGACCGGCGGAAATGTCGCCGGCGTGCCGTCCGGCAACGGGAACATCTACTACGCGAAGGACGCGCTGCTCGGCGGATTCGATTGGTTCCAGACGCTGACCGGCTGGTTCCCGCAGGTCCTCGGCTCGTCGGGCTCGGCGTCACCGGGCCAGCGGGTCGTCGACATGGCGTATTCGACAAAGGGCTCACTGACTTTCAACAATGTCGTCGTGCCGACCGCCGGCCTCTACAACATCGACTGGCGTTACGCGTTCCAGGGCGGATTGTTCCCCGGCGTGAACAACCGGCAGATGGGGCTTTCCGTCAACGGAACCGTCATCACAAGGACCGAACGTTTCCCGATTACCGGCAGTTTCGACGTGTACCAGCATTCCGTGCTGCAGGCGCATCTGAACGCGGGCGCCAATTCCGTCGCCATGATCGCCGTGTCGGACCACGGCGTGTCCCGCGTCGACCAGCTGATCGTCACACCGGCGACCGCGTCCGTGCCGAGCGGCCCGACGAACCTCACCGTGACACCGGGCAACGGCACGGCGACGCTGTCCTGGACCGGCAGCACCAGCGGCGCTCCGACGTCGTACAGCATCTACCGAGGCACCATCTCCGACGGCGAAGCGACAACGGCCGTCGGCACGACGACCGGTGCCACGACGTTCACGGATACCGGCCTGCACAACGGAACGACGTACTTCTACGCCGTAGCCGCCAACAACGGCGTCGGCGTCTCACCCGACTCGAACGAGGTCTCGACGGTGATCGGCACCGTCGACACGACACCACCGAGCGCACCGGCCGGCCTGGCCGCGTCCGGCACCACGGCCGTGTCGACGAACCTGTCGTGGACCGCGTCGACCGACAACGTCGGCGTGACCGGCTACGAAGTGCTGCGCAACGGCACCACGGTCGCGACGGTCACCGGCACCAGTTACACGGCCACCGGCCTGACCGGCAGCACGGCGTACACGTTCCAGGTCAAGGCCCGTGACGCCGCGGGCAACGTCTCGGCAG
>DATBCR010000363.1:0-11305 GCA_036270375.1 Pseudonocardiaceae bacterium
GGAGAGTGCTAAACACAAGTTGGCACTCGGACCACCTGAGTGCCAGGCGTGTGCGCACCGCGCGCACGACCTTTAGGTCGGGACGGTGAGGCTGGTCCGGGATTCCGGTCCGGTCGTCCGTCGCGGGCACCGAGCCTGGCCGAGCCACGTGTCCTGTCATGGCAGGCGGTCGCGACAGCGGCCGCGCTGGCCATGGTGTCCAATCGGAGGACCACAACGCAATGGCCAAGATGATCGCGTTCGACGAGGACGCCCGCCGCGGTCTCGAGCGTGGCATGAACATCCTCGCTGACACCGTCAAGGTGACGCTCGGCCCGCGGGGCCTCAATGTCGTGCTCGAGAAGAAGTGGGGCGCGCCGACCATCACCAACGACGGCGTCTCCATCGCCAAGGAGATCGAGCTCGAGGACCCGTGGGAGAAGATCGGGGCCGAGCTGGTCAAGGAAGTTGCCAAGAAGACCGACGACGTCGCCGGTGACGGCACGACCACCGCGACCGTGCTGGCCCAGGCCCTGGTCCGGGAGGGCCTGCGCAACGTCGCCGCCGGTGCCAACCCGATGGCCCTGAAGCTTGGCATCGAGAAGGCCACCGAGGCCGTCGCCGAGCACCTGCTCAAGACCGCCAAGGAGGTCGAGACCAAGGAGCAGATCGCGGCCACCGCCTCGATCTCGGCCGCGGACTCCACCATCGGCGAGCTGATCGCCGAGGCGATGGACAAGGTCGGCAAGGAAGGCGTCATCACGGTCGAGGAGAGCCAGACCCTTGGTCTGGAACTCGAGCTGACCGAGGGCATGCGCTTCGACAAGGGCTTCCTGTCCGGTTACTTCGTGACCGACCCGGACCGCCAGGAAGCCGTCCTTGAGGACCCGTACATCCTGCTCTACGGCTCCAAGGTCTCCACGGTCAAGGATCTGCTCCCGCTGCTGGAGAAGGTCATGCAGGCCGGCAAGCCGCTGCTGATCATCTCCGAGGACGTCGAGGGCGAGGCCCTTGCCACCCTGGTCGTGAACAAGATCCGCGGCACCTTCAAGTCCGTCGCCGTCAAGGCGCCCGGCTTCGGTGACCGCCGCAAGGCGATGCTGCAGGACATGGCCATCCTCACCGGTGGCACCCTGATCAGCGAGGACGTGGGTCTCAAGCTGGACAGCGCCGACCTGTCGCTGCTCGGCCGGGCCCGCAAGGTGACCGT
This sequence comes from Pseudonocardiaceae bacterium, assembly GCA_036270375.1. Taxonomy (GTDB): domain Bacteria; phylum Actinomycetota; class Actinomycetes; order Mycobacteriales; family Pseudonocardiaceae; genus DATEPR01. Next base: position 1,190 of record DATBCR010000363.1, read on the forward strand.
CACCAAGGACGAGACGACCATCGTCGAGGGTGCCGGTGACGCCGAGCAGATCCAGGGTCGGGTCAACCAGATCCGCGCCGAGATCGAGAAGAGCGACTCCGACTACGACCGCGAGAAGCTGCAGGAGCGGCTGGCCAAGCTGGCCGGCGGCGTCGCGGTGATCAAGGCCGGTGCGGCGACCGAGGTCGAACTGAAGGAGCGCAAGCACCGCATCGAGGACGCGGTGCGCAACGCCAAGGCAGCCGTCGAGGAGGGCATCGTCGCCGGTGGTGGCGTGGCCCTGCTGCAGGCCGCCAAGGACGCGTTCTCCGGGCTCGGCCTGGACGGCGACGAGGCGACCGGTGCGAACATCGTGCGCGTCGCGCTCGAGGCGCCGTTGAAGCAGATCGCGATCAACGCCGGCCTCGAAGGCGGCGTCGTCGCGGAGAAGGTCAAGAACCTGCCGATGGGCCACGGCCTGAACGCCGCCACCGGTGAGTACATCGACCTGATCGCGGCCGGCATCATCGACCCGGCCAAGGTCACGCGTTCCGCGCTGCAGAACGCCGCGTCCATCGCGGCGCTGTTCCTGACCACCGAGGCCGTCGTGGCCGACAAGCCGGAGAAGGCCGCCGCTGCGCCGGCCGGCCCCGGCGGCGGTGACATGGACTTCTGATCGGCGCTGTTTCATCCCCGCTGGCCTGGACACTCCGGTGTCCAGGCCAGCGGTGTGTCCATGCTGCGGAGCGTGATCGTCGTTCGGCCGTTCGGTGGATCGAGTTGTTCACGTCTGTGGATGAAGCTGTGGGTACCTACCGTGCGACTGGCAGTACTGATCGGTGCGACGTAATGCTTGGCCGATCACCTTCGCCCGTTCGGCGCAGTTCGGTGACCTTTCGCCGAGATTCCCATATCACCCAGTTGGTCCCTGTCTGATCCTGAGGGCGGCAGAGGTGAGTGAGCGGGAACCGCGACCGCGGTGCCGCCACGAAAGAGGGAGCCAGTCGTGGGGATCCTGGACGGCAAGGCCATCGTGGTCACCGGCGCCGGCCGGGGGCTCGGTGAGGCGTACGCGCTGCACGCCGCCCAAGCCGGCGCCCGGCTCGTGGTCAACGACATCGACGCCGAGTTCGCGGAGCGCACCGCGGCCAACATCCGTGACTACGGCGGCGAAGCGGTGGCAAGCACGCACAACATGGCCGAGGCGAAGGACGCGGCCGCGGTCATCGAGATGTGCCTCGACACGTACGGCCGATTGGACGGCCTTGTCAACAACGCGGGCGTGAACTACGACGTGCAGCCGTGGGACGACACACCGGACCGAATGCGCGAGTTGTTCGAGGTCAACGTGTTCGGCTCGTTCAACTGCGGGCTGGCCGCCATCAAGGCGATGCGGGCGGCCGGGACCGCCGGTTCGATCGTGAACATCGCGTCCGGCGCGCTGCTCGGCCAGCGCCAGCTCGCGGCGTACTCGGCCAGCAAGGGCGCGATCGCGTCGCTGACCTACTCGTGGGCGCTGGACCTTGATGACCTCGGTATCCGGGTGAACGCGGTCTGCCCGGTCGCGCACACCAGGATGGTCTGGACCTCCGAGCGCAGCCTGCGGGCGACGCCGCCGGAGCGGACCCCGAGCAAGGTCGCGCCGCTGGTGCTGTTCCTGCTCTCCGACTCCGCCGTCGGCATCACCGGCCAGCTCATCCGGTGCAACGGCCGGGACCTGCACGTGGTCGGGCAGCCGTACCTGAAGCAGCCGATCCTGACCAACGAGAACTGGGACACCGCCACCGTCGAACGGGCGTTCAACGACGTGCTGCAGGCCCATCTCGAGCCGTTCGGACTCGAGAAGCGCATGCCGAGGCGCCTGCACGAACTCCTGACTCCGAGCCGCAGCGCCTGAGCCCGGCGGTGCCTGGCGGGGCACCGTCGAGCGTCCGGCCCGGGCGCCGCTGTTGGGGGAGGACACCCGGGCCGGACGCGGTTCAGTTCGTCGTTTCCTCGGGCACCAGGATCCAGCAGGCCAGGTAGACCAGCGCACCGGCACCGAAGCCGAACAGGGTGGCCGCGACCAGCAGCACCCGCAACAGGGCGGTGTCGATACCGAGCATCTTCGCGGCACCCCCGCAGACACCGGCCACCATCCGGTCGTCGGTGCTCCTGCGGAAGGTGCGTACCGGCGTCGTCGTGCCGGCAGTAGCGGTGTTGTCGTCCATGGCTCAAGGCTCGCCGTCTTCGCGGACGACGGCATCGGGGTCCGACCCTGGCTTGCCCCGGACTCCGACCCCGAGCGTCCCCCGGCTCTAAGCTCAGCCCATGGTTGGACGGTCGAACCTCGACGTGGACGGTCCGGACGAACTGGCCGCCCGGCTGGACGCGGTCGGCTACCTGGCCGACCGGGGCCTGGCCACGGCCGCGTTCCTGGCCGTGCGGATGGGCAAGCCGCTGTTCTGCGAGGGCGAGCCGGGCACCGGCAAGACCGCGCTCGCGCTGGCCCTGTCCCAGGCGCTGGACCTGCCGCTGATCCGGTTGCAGTGCCACGAGGGCATCGACGCGGCACAGGCGTTGTACGACTGGGACTTCCCGCGCCAGCTGCTGCACCTGCGCACCCTGGAAGCGTTGCCCGGCAACGACTTGGACGCCGACGCGGTGGAGGCGTCGCTGTACACGCAGCGGTTCCTGCTGGCCAGGCCACTGCTGCGGGCGCTGCGGGAGTCACCGTGCGTGCTCCTGGTGGACGAGGTGGACCGCGCGGACGACGAGTTCGAGGCGTTCCTGCTGGAAGTCCTCGGCGAGAACGCGGTGACCATCCCGGAGTTGGGCGAGGTACGGGCCGACGTGCCGCCGCTGGTGGTGCTGACGTCGAACCGGACCCGCGAGGTGCACGACGCCCTCAAGCGCCGCTGCCTCTACCACTGGCTGGAACACCCCGACCTGGCCAGGGAGGTGGCGATCCTGTGCCGCCGACTGCCCGGCATCGACGAGCGCCTTGCCACCCAGGTGTCCACGGCGGTCCGGCGGCTGCGTGAGCTGGAGCTGCTCAAGCCACCCGGCGTCGCCGAGGCGCTGGACTGGGCGGGCGCGCTGCTTGCCTTGGGCCGCACCGAGTTGGACGTCGAGTCGGCGGCGGCGACATTGGGCGCGGTGCTGAAATACCGCGAGGACACCGAACGCGTGGTCGCCGCAAGCCTGGACGCGCTACTCGCCGGCTAGTCCACCCTCGGGTTGAGCCGGCGACCACAGTTCCACCTCCGGACCGGAGACCGGGCGCGCCGCGTCCGGGACCGTTGTCGCCATGACTGACACGGCAACTAAATTCCCGGTCGACCGGCGCACCCTGGTGCGCGCACTGCCGAGCGTCGTGCTGAGTTTCCTGCTGCCCCTTCTGGTATACGAAATCGCGCGCTCCTATGTGGACAGTGATGCCGTCGCGCTCGCGATCAGCGCCGTCGTCCCCGTGCTGTGGACGCTCGGCCGGCTCGTGATCCGGCGGCGCCTTGACCGGATCGGGGTGGTGAGCGTCGTCCTGTTCGGCCTCACGCTCCTGGTCACGGTGTTGTCCGGTGGCCGCGCGCTGGACGTCGAACTGCTCGACCCGGTGCTCAGCGGCCTGCTCGGACTGGTGTGCGTCGGCTCTGCCGTGGTGGGCAAGCCGCTGAACCTGGTGGTGCTGCGGCTGGCGGCCAAGCGCAATCCCAAGGCCGCCCAACTGCTGGCCGACCGCCCCCGCCAACGCATCATGACGGTGACCATCGTCGCGGTCGGCGCGGTGCTGACGGTTCGGGCCGCGGTCCTGGTGGTGCTCGCACTGAGCCTGCCGGTGAGCGGTTTCGTCGCGGTGTCCCACCCGGTCGGCTGGGCGATCCTGATCGTCGGCCTTGCCCCCGTCTGGTGGTACCGGCGCCGTGCCCGCGCAGCCGTTCTCACATCGCCGCCGGTATCGGAGTAACAATGCGGATATGGACGGACCGTCGATCGCGCCCCTGCCGGGCCTGGTCGGGTTCACGCACGCACTGCGGCGTGCCGGCCTGAGCTGCGACCACCACCGCACCGCCGCCTTCCTGAGCGCCGTCGACTGCCTCGATCTCACCGACCCGGCCAACCTGTACTGGGCCGGCCGGGTCACCCTCTGCGCCCAGGCCGACGACCTGCCCGGCTACGACGAGGCCTTCGCCGCCTGGTTCACCCCCGGCTGGCGGCCGCCCCCCAACACCGGCAACGGCAAGGTGACGGCCCGACGCGCCGGCACCTCCCTCACCGTGACCGCCCTCCCCGACGGCACCGGATCGGCCTCGAACCCGGTGACCGCCCCGCCGATCGCGATTCAGGCGCCGAGTGACGTGGAAGTGTTGCGCCACCGCGACTTCAGCAAACTCACCCCGGCCGAGCAAGCCCACCTGGCGCAACTGTTCGCCCTGCTCCGCGTCCCACCCCCACGCCGCCCCGCCCTCCGCAAACGCCCCGCCAAACGCGGTGACCTCGACCCCCGGCGCACGCTCCGCGCCCTGCTGGCCAACGGTGGCGAACCGGTCCGCCTGCGCCACCACCACAAAGCCGACCGCCCACGCCGCGTCGTCCTCCTCGTCGACGTCTCCGGCTCGATGCGCCCCTACGCCGACGCCCTGCTCCGTTTCGCCCACGTCATCACCCGCCGCACGCCCGCCAGCACCGAGGTGTTCACCCTCGGTACCCGCCTGACCAGGGTCTCCCGCCAGCTCCGCCTGCGCGACCCGGAACAGGCTCTCGCCGCCGCCGCCCGCGCGGTGCCGGATTTCGCCGGTGGCACCCGGCTCGGCGACGGCCTGCGCGTGTTCCTCAACCGCTGGGGCCAGCGCGGCTTTGCCAGGCGAGCCGTCGTCGTCCTGTTCTCGGACGGCTGGGAACGCGGCGACCCCGCGCTGCTCGCCGAACAGTTGGCCCGGCTGCGTCGCTTGGCACATGCTGTGGTGTGGGCCAATCCGCACGCCGGCCACGCCGGCTACCGTCCGGTGCAGTCCGGGATCGCGGTGGCCCTGCCGCACGTCGACCGACTCGTGGCCGGGCACAGCCTCGCCGCCATGGAAGCCGTCCTACGGGAGCTGCACGATGCATGACGTTCTGGACGAGTTGTATCGGCGCTGGAGCGCGGGCGAGCGGGTCGGCCTCGGCACCGTGGTGGCCACGTTCCGTTCCGCGCCAAGGGAACCCGGTTCCGCGATGCTGGTCGGCGCGGACGGCGAGGTGTCCGGCAGCGTGTCCGGCGGCTGCGTCGAGGGCGCGGTGTACGACCTGGCCACGCAGGCCATCGCGGACGGTGGCGCGGTCCTGCAGCGCTACGGCGTGAGCGACGACGACGCCTTCGCGGTCGGCCTGACCTGTGGCGGCATCCTGGACGTCTACGTCGAGGCGGTGGACCGCGAGACCTTCCCGGAACTGGCCGACGTGGTCGAATCCGTGCGGGACAAACGACCCGTCGCGGTCGCCAGCGTCATCGCGCACCCGGACCCGGCGTGGGTCGGCCGGCATCTGGTGGTCTGGCCGGACAAGGCGGTCGGCGCGCTCGGCTCGCCACGCGCCGACGACGCGGTCACCGACGACGCCCGCGGCCTGCTCGCCACCGGTCGCAGCGCCACCCTGCACTACGGCCCGGACGGCCAGCGGCGCGGCGAGGGCATGTCGGTGTTCGTCAACTCCTTCGAACCGCCGCCCCGCATGTTGGTGTTCGGCGCGATCGACTTCGCGTCCGCCATGGCCGGCCTCGGCTCGTACCTCGGCTACCAGGTCACCGTGTGCGACGCCCGCGCCGTGTTCGCCACCGCGACCCGCTTCCCGGACGCCGACGAGGTGATCGTCGACTGGCCGCACCGCTACCTGGCCGCCGAGGCCGCCGCCGGCCGGGTGGACAGCCGAACCGTCGTCACCGTCCTGACCCACGACCCCAAGTTCGACGTGCCCCTGCTGGACGTCGCGCTGCGCCTGGACCTCGGTTACGTCGGCGCCATGGGTTCCCGCCGCACCCACCACGACCGGCTGACCCGGCTGCGCGAAGCCGGCCTGACCGAGACGCAACTGGACCGGCTCGCGTCCCCGATCGGCCTCGACCTCGGCGCCAGAACCCCGCAGGAGACCGCCGTGTCGATCGCCGCCTAGATGATCGCGCTGCGCTGGGGTGGCCAGGGTGCCCGCCTCACCGCCGGCAGCGGCCGGATCCACCGAGAACCAGCCTGACGCGGCTGCTCCGCCTTTCCGGTTCATGGGGCCCAACCGCGTCCGCACTTGCGGAACCACCGTGCCGCGCCGATTGTCCGGGCTTGTGAGCCCCCTCACGAAAGAGCAGGGTATTGCGTGAGCGAGCCGTGCCGGCATTGGAGGGCCCATGCGCATCACCGTCACCGTTGACGGAACGACCTATACCGACGAAGTCGAACCCCGTCTGCTGTTGGTGCACTACCTCCGCGAGCGGCTGGGCAAGGTCGGCACCGTGGTCGGCTGCGACACGAGCAACTGCGGCGCGTGCACCGTGCATCTCAACGGGCACAGCGTGAAGTCCTGCTCGGTCCTCGCCGTGCAGGCCGACGGCGCCGAGGTGACCACGATCGAGGGCATCGCGCGGAACGGCAGGCTGCACCCGGTGCAGGAGGCGTTCCACGACAACCACGCCCTGCAGTGCGGTTTCTGCACCCCTGGCATGATCATGCAGTCGATCGACCTGCTCGCCGACGATCCCGATCCGGACGAAAGCCAGATACGCCACGGCATCGAGGGCAACCTCTGCCGCTGCACCGGCTACCAGAACATCGTCCGCGCGGTCCGTCAGGCGGCCGAGCGGATGCGGCCGGGCGCCGGCCCGGAAGCCGAGCGGATCACCGAGGACCGTTCCGCGCACACCGTGGGTGGTGAGTGATGACCGCGACAGCGGACCAGGAAATCGGCAAAGCCCGCCTGCGCAAGGAAGACGCCCGGCTGATCACGGGCAGGACCAGGTGGACGGACAACTTCGTCCTCAACGGCATGCTGCACCTCGCGATCACCCGCAGCCCGGTCGCGCACGCCACGATCACCAACATCGACACGGCCGCCGCCAAGTCCATGCCGGGCGTCCTGGCCGTCTACACCGGCGCCGACCTGGCCGACGAGCAGGGCAGCCTGCCGTGCGCGTGGGCGATCACGCCGGACATGAAGGCCCCACCGGCCCCGGCGCTGGCCACCGGCACGGTCAACTTCGCGGGCGAGGCGGTGGCCGTCGTCCTCGCCCGTACCGCGTACGAGGCCGCCGACGCCGCCGCCGCGATCGATGTGGACTACGCGGAACTGCCCGTCGTGCTTGACATGCCGACCGCCATCAAGGACGGCGCCGACCTCGTCCACCCCGACCTCGGCACGAACGTGTCAGCGGTGTGGGCGTTCGACTCCGGCGAAGCGGGCACCGGCGGGGACGTCGAGCAGGCCATCGCGGACGCCGAGGTGCTGATCGAGCGGACGTACCGTCAGCAGCGCCTGGTCCCGGCGTTCATGGAGCCGCGCTCGGTGGTCGTCGACCCGACCGGCGAGCAGTACACGATGTGGTCCGCGACGCAGATTCCACACGTGCTGCGCCTGATGCTGGCCCTGACCCTCGGCGTGCCGGAGCACAAGATCCGGGTCATCGCACCGGACGTCGGCGGCGGCTTCGGCGGCAAGCTACAGGTCACGCCCGAGGAAGTGATCACCTTCCTTGTGGCCCGCAGGCACGGCAAGCCGGTGAAGTACACCGAGTCGCGCACCGAGAGCGTGCAGTCCGGGCACCACGGCCGCGACCAGATCCAGAAGCTCACCCTGGCGGCCCGCCGCGACGGCACGGTCACCGGCTTGAAGGTCGAACTGCTCGCCGACATGGGCGCCTACCTGCGCCTGGTCACGCCGGGCGTGCCGATCCTCGGCGCGTTCATGTTCAATGCGATCTACAAGTTCCCGGCCTACAAGTTCGTGTGCACCAACGTGTTCACCAACAAGACGCCGACGGACGCCTACCGCGGCGCCGGCCGCCCCGAGGCCACGTTCGCCATCGAACGCCTGATGGACGAGCTGGCAAGCGAACTGGGCATGGACCCGATGGCGGTGCGCGAGCGGAACTGGATCAAGCACGAGGAATTCCCGTTCACCACGGTCTGCGGCATCGTCTACGACAGCGGCAACTACGAGGCGGCGACGGCGAAAGCCACGGAGCTGTTCGACTATGAGGGTCTACGCACCGAACAGGCCAAACGCAGGGAGACGGCCGACCCGGTGCAGCTCGGCATCGGCATCTCGACGTTCACCGAGATGTGCGGCATCGCCCCGTCCAGGGTGCTCGGCTCGCTCAACTACGGCGCGGGCGGCTGGGAACACGCGGCGATCCGGATGCTGCCGTCCGGCAAGGTCGAGGTCGTCACCGGATCGTCGGCGCACGGCCAGGGCCACGAGACGGCGTGGAGCCAGGTCGTCGCCGACCAACTCGGCGTGCCGTTCGAGGACATCGAGGTGATCCACGGCGACACCCAGTCCTCACCGAGGGGCCTGGACACCTACGGGTCGCGTTCGCTCACCGTCGGCGCGATCGCGGTGGTCAAGGCGGCCGAGCGGGTGGTCGCCAAGGCCCGGCCGTTCGCCGCGCACCTGCTCGAATGCGCCGAGAGCGACCTGGACTTCGCCAACGGCAAGTTCACCGTGCGCGGCACCGAAACCGCCACCACCATCCAGGACGTGGCGCTGGCCGTGTTCACGGCGCACAACCTGCCGGACGGCGCGGAGCCGTCGCTGGACTCGGAAGCCACGTACGACCCGGAGAACTTCTCGTTCCCGCACGGCACGCACCTGTGCGCGGCTGAGGTGGACACCGAGACCGGCGCCGTGCAGATCCGGTCCTACGTCTGCGTCGACGACGTCGGCACCGTGGTGAACCCGCTGATCGTGGACGGCCAGGTGCACGGCGGCTTGGCGCAGGGCATCGCGCAGGCCCTGTACGAGGAGGCCGTGCACGACGAATCGGGCACGCTCACCACGGCCACGTTCGCGGACTACCTGCTGCCGTCCGCCGTCGACCTGCCCTCGTTCACCACCGGCCGGACCGAGACCCCGGCGACCACGAACCCGTTGGGCGTCAAGGGAGTCGGCGAGGCCGGCACGATCGCGTCCACGCCCGCCGTCGTGAACGCGATCGTCGACGCGGTGCGACACCTCGGGGTGTCCGACATCGAGATGCCGTGCAGCCCGCAGCGGGTCTGGCGGGCGATCCAAGCCGCCAGTGCTGCTACCAACGGAGGTGCGAAGTGATCCCCGCCGCGTTCGACTACGCAGCGCCGGCCACCGTGGACGACGCGGTCCGCGCGCTGGCCTCGGCCGGCGAGGACGCCAAGGTGCTCGGCGGCGGCCAGAGCCTGCTGCCGGTGCTGCGGATGCGGCTCGCCGCCCCGTCCACCGTGATCGACCTCGGCAAGATCGCCGAGCTGCGCGGCATCCGCGAGGACGGCGACACACTGGTCATCGGAGCCATGACGACGCACTACGACGTGCAGCGCGACCCGCTGGTGCGCGAGCACGCCGCACTGCTCGCCGTGGCCACCGACACCGTGGCCGACCCGCAGATCCGGCACCGGGGCACGTTCGGCGGCGCTCTAGCGCACGCCGACCCGGCCGGTGACCTGCTCGCCCCCGCACTGGCACTGGACGCCGAGATGGTGGTCGCCGGCCCGAACGGGCGGCGCACGGTCAAGGCGGCGGACTTCTTCGTGGACTTCTTCACGACGGCGCTGGCGGCGGACGAGATCCTCATCGAGGTCCGGGTGCCCAAGCACACCGGCTGGGGCGCGCACTACGAGAAGTTCAACCGGGTCGCCCAGGCGTGGTCCATCGTGGCGGTCGCGGCGGCGGTCCGGGTGGTCGACGGCCTGTTCGCGCAGGCTCGCGTCGCCCTGACGAATATGGGTGCCACCCCGATCCGGGCGACGTCGGTCGAGCAGGCCCTGATCGGCCAGCCGGCCAGTGCGGCGGCGGTCCGGGCGGCGGCGGCACACGCGGCCGACGGCACCAGCCCGATCAGCGACGGCAACTCCGACGCCGACTTCCGCCGGCACCTGGCGACCATCCTGACCTCGCGCGCGGTGCTGGCGGCAGCGAACTGACAGACGTGCGCGCTGGGTCGAAGTG
>DATBCR010000364.1:0-2453 GCA_036270375.1 Pseudonocardiaceae bacterium
CTGGACGCCGACACCGACGGCGTCGAGGGCCTGACGTACGTGTGGACCCCGACCCAATTGGCGGACGTCCTCGGTGATGCGGACGGCCGGTGGGCCGCGACGACGTTCGAGGTGACCGCGCGAGGCACGTTCGAGGAGGGCGCGTCCACCCTCCAACTGCCGGCCGACCCGACCGAGCAGGCCCGATGGGAGTCCGTGCGGGCACGGTTGCTGGCGGCCCGTTCGCGGCGACCACAGCCGGCGCGCGACGACAAGGTGGTCGCCGCGTGGAACGGCCTTGCCGTCGGTGCGCTCGCCGAAGCCGGTGTGGCGCTCGGACATGCGTCGTGGATCGCGGCAGCGGCGCGAGCGGCCGACTTCCTGGTGACAACGCACCTGGTCGACGGTCGCCTGCGCCGCACGTCCCGGTCCGGCGTCGTCGGCACGTCGGCGGCCGTACTCGAGGATTACGGCTGCCTCGCGGACGGACTGCTCGCGCTGCACCAGGCAACCGGCGAGCCGCGCTGGCTGGCGCTGGCGGCCGAACTGCTGGACGTCGCGGTGGCCCGTTTCGCCGATCCCGCCACCCCCGGCGCGTACTTCGACACGGCCGACGACGCCGAACGCCTGGTCCGCCGCCCGTCCGACCCGTCGGACAACGCCAGCCCGTCCGGCGCGTCCGCCCTGGCCGGCGCGTTGTTGACGGCGTCGGCGCTGACGGACCACGACCGGTCGACGCGCTACCGGGACCTGGTGGCGGAGATGCTGTCCAGGGCGGGCCTGCTGATCACCCGGGCGCCGCGTTTCGCCGGCCAGTGGGCCGCCGTGGCCGAGGCGTGGCTGGCCGGCCCGGTCCAGGTGGCCATCGTGGGTGCCGGCCCCGCCGCCGACACACTGCACGCGGCCGCCGTGGCCGGCGTCGCCGGCGGCTCGGTGGTCCTGGCGGGCGAACCCGACCAGGCCCCGCTGCTGGCCGGCCGCCCGTTGGTGGCCGGTGCCCCGGCGGCGTACGTGTGCCGGGGTTTCGTGTGCGACCGTCCGGTGACGACGGTCGACGACCTGACCAAGGCCCTGGCCGGCTGACAGGGTTGTCCACCAGCAGCGAACGACCTGGTTGACGCGAGCACGCCCGAGTAACGTCGGTAACGTTGTAATTGTGTAATCGCCGGGAGGTGGCGCGATGTACGGCAGATTCGAGGGGATCGGACGAATGCGACATGGATGGGGCGGCGGCCGAGGCAGGGGCGCACAGCCCGAACCGCCACCGGCAGACGACGTGACGGCGTGGTTCATCGGCAGGCTGCCCGACGATTGGTTCACCAGCACGCCGGACATTACGGTCGACCGCGAGGAAATCCTGGTGGTCGGCGAATTGGCCGCCCCCGGTGAGGAATTCACCGACGAGGCGGCGGCGGCAGCGGCGGCGGCCGGCCGAATCAGCCGTTACCGCGAGGACACGCGGGACGAGCGGATCGAAATCGCACGGCAGGCCGAACACCGCTACGGCCGCAAGGTCGCGTGGGGCGCCCGAATCGGCGACACGGCGGAGTTGTTCACGACATTGTCGGTCCCGGTAATGACCAGACTGCGCCAGCAAGAACGCCTGGTCCTTGACACCCTGGTCAGCGCGGGCGTGGCGAGGTCACGCTCGGAAGCCCTGGCATGGGCGGTCCGCCTGGTAGGCGAACACGCCGAAGCGTGGCTCACCGAACTGCGCTCGGCGATGTCCACTGTGGACGATCTACGCCGCGAAGGCCCCGACCTGAGCTGACCCCGTAAAACCGCCGGCGGTAGCCCCAGAAACACCTGGGCCTACCGCCGGTTTCAGCGTCACCCGCCGATCACCGACGAGGCGTCCCGTCGTCGGGTTCCTTCGCGTAACGGGCCATCGAAGGACCGGCATCGAACAACGACAAATTACTGCCGGCAACGACATCCATCCGGTGGGACAACCCCCCACCAGGTATGCGCACCCGCCCGACGCGGCCCCGCACCCGCTTCGACCGCCGGTCCACGATTACCGCGGCCACCAGAAAAACGATCAATGGTCCCGCTACAATTACCAAGAGCACCATGGCAACCCCCAACCAGGCTCCAATCCGGCAACGCCGGATATCGTCATGAGACGCCGCCAACCCCGCCCCGTCAAGGGTTAGTGCCGCAGCCCACTAGGCATACAGGGCAAACCAGATGGCGATGTAGTGGCAGAGGGCGGCGAGGACGGTTGCCGCGTGGAAGAACTCGTGGTGGCCGAAGGTGGTGGGCCATGGGTTGGGCCAACGGGTGGCGTAGAAGACGGCGCCGATCGTGTACAGCAGTCCGCCGGCCAGCAGCAGTACGAGTGCGGCCACGCCGGCGTGGTGCAGCAGTTGCGGCAGCACGAACACGGCCACGTAGCCCAGCGCGATGTAGACCGGGACGCCGAGCCAGCGCGGTGCGTGTGGCCACAACAGTTTCAGTGCGACGCCGGCCAC
>DATBCR010000365.1:0-18196 GCA_036270375.1 Pseudonocardiaceae bacterium
GCCAGAATCGGTGCCCTGGTACGGGAATTGGCGGTCGCACTGCCGGCAAGGGCCACGCGGCTGCGGGTCGGTCCGAAGACGGTCGAACTGCGTGGCCAAGCGGCTGTGGTGGATGGTGAATTCCGTCCGGTTCCGCCGGCCCCGATGGCGATGCTCCGCGCGCTTGCCGACTGTCCCGGTCGGGTGGTTTCCCGGCCCGCTCTGCTTGCTGCACTGCCCGGAGCCGGTGAGGAACACGCGGTGGAGACAGCGGTTGCCCGCCTGCGTTCCGCGCTCGGCGAACCGCGTTTGGTGCAAACGGTGGTAAAGCGCGGCTATCGCCTGGCGACGGATCCGACGTGAGATCTCACACCGGCAACCTGCGTAGCAGGCGACCGATTCGTGCGCGGTTGCCGAAGACCAGTTGGACTCCGATTCGATAGACCTCGTCCTCGATCGTCAGGTCCACCAGGTCCGACACCCGTTCAACCAGGGCCTCGTCCGCCTCCACCGTGGCGCGCAGCTTTGTGCGGGTCCACATGTCTGCGCTGGCCAATCCGGATGTGACGCCGAGCATGTCGTGTGGGCCGCATGCGCAGCCGTCTCGATGATCAAGAAACAGCTGTCTCGTCGACTCCAGGTCCAGCAGCAGGGCTTGCAGCTCGGACAGTTCGTCCGCGGTGAGGCAGTCGAGGTAGCCGGCGTCGACACCTGCCAGCGCCTGATGTCCTGCCCCGGACAGGCCGAGGAAAGTGCTGGCATCCAATCCGACAAGTGAATCGGTCATATCGCCAACGGTAGGCTGCCGCCTGGTCGTCTCACCGGCCCAAACAGGCAACCACCCGGGCTGTCTGCGCGTTCACCCGCACAGTCCCCCCGTGCGCGGCCCGCAATCGGTCCCGCAGCAGGACTTTGGTGGCCGGGGCGACCGACAGATAGCCGCTGTCGATGACGACGGTCACGCGGCCGACGCGATAATCCTGGTAGCGGATTGGGCCGCTGATCTGACGGCGGCCATAGGCATCGCGTACGGCGACGTACAGCTCGCCTTGGCCGACCAGTCGTTTCCGTTTCAAATAGTCAAGGGTTCCGGCGTCCCACGCCGTTGGCGATGCGGCACCGAACGGATCACCGTTCCGCAGGGCGGTCAGGTCGTCGATCCGCAGGTTGACCGCCTGGATCGGAGCGGGTCGGGCGTCCGGGATCTGCCGCAACAGGGTCTCCGGCAGCGACTGGTGCCGCACGCAAGACTCCAGGGTCACGGCGTCGCCAGCACGATAGGCCACGATCGCCTCGTCCCCACGCGCCGCCACAACCACGCTGTCCCGGTAGTTGTTTCCCAACATAACGCCGATGTACTGCACGCTCGGTCGGGCGAGCATGTGCAATGTGTCCAAGGCGTTGTCGTTCAACCGGCCTGGCCGCCCGACCAGGTGCACTTCGGTGAACTCCCGCCACGCCGCCTCAGCCGCACGGTCGGGCACCGCATCGCGCCATATCGGGTCCGGCTGGATCGCCGCGGGCAGCGCACCGACATCATGGATGCGCAGCATTGTCGTCAGAGCATTCACGGTGATCGTCACCGGCCGCGACAGCACCCGCTATCCCTTTCCCGTGCCGTTCATTGGTCCCGGTGATGGCGCCCGGCATCCTGCGCATGGCGCTGCTCCCGCTCGGTTGGTGTCTCCCCGATCACCGGCGGCGCGGTTCTCTCTTCGGTGCCGAACCGCTGCTCGCCGTCCACATCCAGACCGTATCGACGCCTGTGCTCGGTATCCGCTGTGCCCTTGCCGCCACGCCCACCCAACACAGGACCGGCAGTCGAGGTGCCCGGACGAGCGGTGATGCCACGCTCGGCGGCCATCGCCTCCTCCTGCGCGGCTGTACCCGGCTCGATACCGCTGCGGGCGTCGGACCGGCCACTCGCGCCGGGTGCACCCTCGGACGGCGGCAGGCCCCGCAGCCCACCTGGTTCCGGCACAGACTCACCCGCACCGGGCGGCATAGCACCGCCGACAGGCATGATCGGCTCCATCGGCACCGGTCCGTTGTGAACAGGACTCGAACCTGTGGGCGGTCCCGTCGGTGCCGGCTGCGGCGTTGCGAGTGGTGCCGCCACCGGGACGGCGCTGGAAGTCGTGGTAGTGCCGCTGTTGCCCGGCCCGCTCGATGCCGACGCACCAGACCCGACGACGGCCGGCGGAGACGATGTCCGACTCACCGGTTTGGCTGCGGGCGTGTATCGCCCCAGCGTGTCCCGTGCTGTCTCATGGCCGATGCTCCGCGGCGCGGACGCCCGTGATGCCGTGCGCGGCACCACCGATACCGGAGCGCTGGCGTCGTTGATCGAGTTCAGGGTCGGTACGTTCGTGGTGTTGTACTGGCTGGTCGCGACATACCGGTCGTATAAGTCCACATTGGACTGTTGGGCGGCGTGCCGGTGCGCGATCTGGTACAGGATGGGTTGTGGGTTCTGGCCATTCATCGCCGTAGTGATGAAGTCGGTCATGGACGGCGCGGCCGGCACCGGCTGAACCTGTGACGCGGCAGTATGAAACGAGTCGACCTGGCGAGCCACGATGTCCTGGCCTGTGCCCAACTGTTGGTGGTTGGTCATGGCGTTCTCCGCCAGCGGCGCAAGCCCCTGTGACGCCGCTTCCGCCGCCGTACCCTTCCATCCAGCCTGGATAGTGTTGATCATCTGCTGGGTCGTGACCGCCCGGTCCTGGTACTTCGCCGCCAACTCCTGCGCCGTCTGGGCCGCCGCCGCCAAACCCTGCGTGCCCTTGGCATGGGCGTGGAAGTTGTCGTAAATCTGTTGCGCATCCATCGCCGCCATCACGAACCCCCAAGGTTCTTGACCACGTCTGTCGCCGCCTGCTGCGCCAGCGCACACGCCTGGCTGACATTGTCTGGATTGTCGTACTGTGCGCCGAAGTACAGGTGATCGTTTACTCCAACATTGAGCACGCAGTCACCCTGTGCCCGGCCGTCACTGATCGCATCACCGAACGCGGCTGGATAGCCATCGACGGTCGTGGGCTGCCAGTAGACGATCGTGGAAGCCTTCGCGTACAGATCCGACAAGCCACCACTGTTCGCCGTTACCCACCCAATACCAATAGTGCCGCCGCTGTCCCCGGTCCATCCGCAATCGGAGGCCGTGGCATTCGAGTTGGCTTTGTTGATCGGATTGGTGATATGCAGTCCAGCCAGGTCGGTCGGGCTCAATGCGGAGCAGGGGTTGGCAACCATCTTGGTGGCGTCCAGTGGGTGTGTCACCATCGGCGCTTTGCTGCTCGGAGGACTGCTCTGCGTGTCTGTGATTGTCGCGGTCCTGCCTGTCGGCGCGGGCTGTGCTTGGCCTGGTGTTCCGGACGAGCAGCCCACCACCAGCGTCGCGGTCGCGCTGAGGGCCAGCACCGCACCTGACAACGTTCGCCTCATGCCTCGAGCCCCTGCGACAACCTGGTCCACTGCTGCTCTGACAGGTCTTCGTTGGCCATGTAGTGCTGCTTGGCCGCGTTGAGTTTGTTTCGCCAGTTGGTGATGTAGGCGATGTCCGCCTTAATCACGTCAACGGTATTCTCCAGCATGTTCCGCACCGCGTTGGCCTGCGCCACGCTCGCTGCATCGGGTGCGGGTTCGTGTACCGCTTCCTTGGCGTATTCGGCGCTCCGCAGATCGAGGTTGAGGTCGTTGAGTTGGTCTCGGCAGTGTTTGAGTTGGAGATCCACTTCTTCGGGGGTGAATTCGAATCCGGCCCCAGCCGCCGCCGCTGTGGCGGCTTGGGCGTTGCGCGTCTTGGCCGTGGCGGTCCGTGGGTTGATGCCGCCGGTGCCGGGGTCTTCCGGATCACTGGCCTGGGTGGTGGCCCGCGCCTGCGCCGTCTCGGCCCGGATCTGAGCGACCAGCATGGGATCGTGGGGCGTTTGCCCGCCTCCGGTTGGGTCCGAGGTTGGTTCAACGCTCGTCGCCGTGCCGTCCGCCATCGTTCGCCCTCCCGTATCGGCTGCCGGCGTATCCGTGTTGATGCTTACCGTAACGACATCGCTTCGGTCCGTATGGCGGGTATGAGGAATCGGGTGGGCTGCCCGCTCCGGGTTGCGACACGGTTCACCCGATCGGATTGCCGGTCGGTGAGGACGTCGGCGATGGCGTGGGCGACTGACACGAAGATGAATGTGCCCCATCTTCCCAGCCCCGTGGAACCTGCGACGCAGGCAAGAGCTTCTCAGTCGAACAGCCCTGGCTGGTCCCCGCGAGCGGCCGCGATGGCGTCCTCGGCGTCCGTCCACCGGTAACGCCGCAGGTCGACACGTTCGCCGTCCGCCAGTACGCCCTCGGTGCGCAGCAACGCCAACTGCTCGCGCGTCAGGTGCGGCGCCGTGGTTCCGTTCGCCCGCAGTACCCGCTGCCACGGCAGGTCGTGGCCGTCCTCGGACAGCACCCGGCCGACGACGCGGGGCGACGGCGCACCCGCCAGCGCCGCGACATCCCCATACGTGGCAACAGATCCCGGCGGAATCGCCTTGATCACCGCGCGAATCTGCTCATGTATCCGCTCGTCCACCCGTCACCCCTCAAACGATACGAACCTGGCCACCAGTGCGGCGGTCTCGTCCGGACGTTCAAGATAGATCACGTGCCCGCAGTCCAGGCCCACCAGCTCGAAATCCGTGTCCAGCGCCAACTGACAGCCGTTCACGAAGGCCGCCGTCACGTACGGCGCCTGCAACGCCCGTACCAGCATCGTAGGCAACCCCGGGCCGGGCAACGCGGGGGTTCTGGCCATCTCGCTCCATGCCGTCGTCACCGCCGCCGGCACATACCGGAACCGCCACCCGTCGCCGGCCTGTTCGAGGTGCTCCCCGACCTCGTCCGACACGGCTTCCTCGCTCGCCGCCGGCCAGTCGTATCGCTGCGCTTCCCAGGCCTCGCGCGGATCCGCGAACGTCCGCGCCGGCACTCCGGCCCGCTCCAGTGCCAACACCGGATCGATGCCCACGGCCGGATCGAGCAGCAGCAACCGGCTGACCCGCCCGGGTGCCAACCGCGCAAGGTGCAAGGCCACCGCGCCACCGAACGAATGCGCGACCACGGCCACCGCGTCGAGTTGGTACGCGTCCACCACCGCCAGCAGGTCGGCGGCGTGCTGCTCGAGCGTCCACGGCGGCAGCGGGCTGGATTTCCCGTGCCCTCGCAGGTCCGGCGCGATCACCCGGTAGCCGGGCAGCCGCGTGCGAGCCAGTTGCCGCCACCGTCCACCGTGGCCGGTCACGCCGTGCAGGGCTAGCAGCGGCACTCCGTCGGGCGGTCCGAACTCGTGTACGAACAGCGGCAGATCCATGTACGCATGCTCGCATCCGGCCCTGTCGAGAACCCGTGCCAGGGCTAGTCGTCGAACGGGTCGTCGGCTCGGATGCCGTGCCGTTCGCCGACGGCCAGTGCGGGGTCGATCAGCGCGAACCGGGCGCCGGTCGGGTCCGACATCACGGCCACCTTGCCGAGTTGCGACGTGTACGGGCGGAACCGCAACCGGGCGCCCGCGTCATGCGCGACCCGCACGGCCTCGTCGAAATCCCGGTCGAACGACGTGTGGAAGTGCGCGATCCACCGCGCCGACACGTCCGACGGCGTGCCAGGCATCATCCGCACCCGCCCGATCACCGAGTCCTCTCCGGCGTACCAGACCATGTAGTCGTCGTCTCCGCCGTCGCCGAACTGTTTGCCGGTGAAATCGAACAATTCGCCGAAATATTCATCGGCGTGTGTCGCGTAGTGGGTGATGAACTCGGCCCACACCAACGAATTCGGCACGCCCGCGCCAAACGTCCAGTCGTCGGCGATCTCGCACGCGCCGAACCGTGCGCCGGCCGGTGGTTCGATCAGGGCCTTCACGCCGACCCTCGGCACGACGTGCCCGGTTTCCACGGTCCGGCCGCCGAGCACCGCCGACTGCCGTACCAGCGCGTTCAGGTCCGGCGTCGCCAGGTAGACCGTCCAGTCCGTGACCGGCCACTCCACCGGGCGGATACCGGCGACCGGCTCCCCGGCGGCCATCGCCATGTAGTACGGCAGGCCGCCGGAGTCGACCCGCTGTTCGAATTCCCAGCCCATGACCGCGCGGTAGAACCGCATCGCGGTGGCTGGTGCCGACGTGGCCAGTTCGAGCCAGCACGGGTTGCCGGGTGTGAGCGCAAGCGGAATCGGCGCTGGGCTGCTGGTGGGATGCATGAGGCCCCCCTCGCGACTGTGGCGAAGATTTGGATACTGGCACAGATTTGCCGGTTGTGGGCCAGTCGTGCGCCGGGCGGGTGAGCGGTCGTGGTTCCATCTTCCGGTGGCAGCCCTTCCCCGAATGCCGCAGCGGAGCATCCCGCTGTTGGTGCGCGCCCGGACACCCCCCGGGCCGCCCCGTTCGGACTCGGCCGGCGCCGACTGCGTGCTCGGCCACGACGGCGGCCTGCTGCGGGTGCTCGGCGGTCCCGGCACCGGCAAGACGGCGCTGGCCGTCGACCTGGCTACCGATCGCATCCTGCGTACCGGCGCCGACCCGGAGAACGTGCTGGTCCTGACCGCGAACCGGCGTGCCGCGATCACCGTCCGCGCCGAGATCAGCCGTCGGATCACGGGCTCGGCAGACGGTCTGCGCACCGCCCGTCAGCCACTCGTCCGCACCGTCCACTCCTACGCGTTCGGGGTGCTGCGCCTGCAGGCGGCCCTGCACGGCACGCCGCCGCCACGCCTGCTCGCCGCCGCCGACCAGGACGCCACGATCCGCGAACTCCTGGCCGGCGAACTGGCCGAGTTCGACGGCGTCAACTGGCCGGAGCGGATGCGGCCCGCCCTGGAACTTCCCGGCTTCGCCGCCGAACTACGCGACCTGTTGCTGCGCGCGGCCGAACGCGGCATCGGCCCGGAGGACCTGATCGACCTCGGCCACACCCACGGCCGGCCGGAATGGGTTGCCGCCGGCCGGTTCGGCGCCCAGTACGAGGAGGTCAACCTGCTGCGCGGCGCGGTCGGCGCACAGAGCGCGGGCGGCACGGCACCCGCTCTGGACGCCGCCGAACTGGTCACCGCGGCACTGCTCGCGTTCGACACCGACGACGCCCTGCGGGAGCGCGAACAGGCCAGGGTCCGCCACCTCGTCGTGGACGACGCCCAGCACCTGGACCCGCAGCAGTTCCAGTTGATCGTCCGGATCGGCCGCACGGCGCACGAGTGCGTCGTGCTCGGCGACCCGGATCAGGCCGTGTTCTCCTTCCGTGGCGCCGAATCGAGCCTGTTGGCCGATCTCGACCCGAAGGGTGACCGGACCGTCGTCCTGCACACCGACCACCGGATGGCCCCCGCGATCCGGGCCGCCGTGCGCCGGCTGACCTCCCGGATGCCGGCCGCGGGCGAACGCCGGGACCTGCACGGAGTCGGTGCGGAGCCGGACGAGGGGCGGGTGGACGTCCGACTGTTCGCTTCCTCGGCCCAGGAAGCGGGGTGGGTGGCGGACCAACTGCGTCGTGCGCACCTGCTCGACGGGGTGCCGTGGTCGGCGATGGCGGTGCTGGTGCGGTCCGCCGTGCGGTCGCTTCCGGTGCTGCGTAGGGCTTTGCTCGCCGCCGGCGTGCCGTTGGTCGTGCCGGCGGACGCGCTGCCGTTGGCCCAACATCCAGTGGTACGGCCATTTCTGGAGCTTGTGCGGGTGGCCGCGTCTGGGGAGACGCTGGACGAGGAGACCGCGGCGATGCTGCTGGCCGGTCCGCTCGGTGGCGCCGATCCCTTGTCCATGCGTCGTTTGCGCCGAGGCCTGCGGCAGTTGGAGTTGGCCGCCGGGGGTGGGCGGTCGAGTAGCGCACTGCTGGTCGAGGTGATCGAGTCCGCGGACGCCCTGGCCGCGTTGGAGCGCGGTGCCGCGTATCCAGTGCGGCGGGTCGCCGAACTTCTTGCCATCGCACGGCGAACGGTGGCGGACGGTTCGAGCGTCGAACAGGTGCTGTGGCAGCTCTGGGTGGCCAGCGGGCTGGAACGGCGTCTGGTCATACAGTCCGCCCGCCGCGGCCCGAGTGGCGCGCACGCCGACCGTGACCTGGACGCGATCCTGGTCCTGTTCGACACGGCGGCCAACTACACCGACCGGCTGCCCGGCACCGGAGTCGCCGGCTTCGCGGAATACCTTGCCGCACAACAGATCGTCGGCGACACCCTGGCACCGTCCGCACCGCAGGGCGAGGCGGTCGCCCTGCTCACCGCGCACGCCGCGACCGGCCGCGAGTGGACGGTGGTCGCGGTACCGGGCGTACAGGAGGGTCAGTGGCCCGACCTCCGGTTGCGCGGCACCGTGCTCGGCGTGGAAAAACTGGTCGACGTGCTAGCTGGCCTGGACATCGACGACGCGACATTGTCCGCGACGGCACCACTCCTGGCCGAGGAACGTCGCCTGCTGCGCCTGGCCGCCAGCCGCGCCCGCCGCACCCTCCTGGTCAGCGCGATCCGCGGCGAGGACGAACAGCCGTCCCGCTTCCTCGACGAACTCGACGGCACCGCAACGGATCCGGACGCCGTGGCCCGCCCGATCCGCCCACCGGAACGCGGCCTGCTGCTCGCGGACCTGGTCGGCGAACTGCGGCGGGTGGTGTGCGCGATCGACACCGAGCCGGGCCGCGCCCGCCAGGCCGCCCGCCAACTGGCCCGCCTGGCAGCGGCCGGCGTACCCGGCGCCGACCCCCGATCCTGGTACGGCCTACCAGAAATCTCCACCGACGAGCCACTGTGGACAGACGATGGCGAGGTGCGGGTGTCGCCGTCGTCGGTGGATGTGTTGACGCGGTGTCCCCTGCGCTGGTTCGTCGAACGTCATGGCGGCACCGACACGGTCGACCTCCCGTCCATCACCGGGCGCCTGGTGCACGCCCTGGCCCAGGCGGCCGCCGAGGGCGCCACGCCCGCCCAACTGCGGGTGGCGCTGGACAAGGCGTGGGCCGAGGTCGACGCGGGCGCCCCGTGGTTCTCGCGGCGTGAGCGGCTACGCGTGCAGCGCATGCTCGACAGCTTCCTGACCTGGCTCGTGACATCGAGGGCCGAACTGACCGAGGTGGCGGTGGAACGCGACCTCGACGTCAAACCCGAACGCCCCCCGGGCGGCCCGTGGCTGCGGGTACGGGGTCGGGTGGACCGGTTGGAGGTGGACTCCGAAGGCCGCCCGGTGGTCGTGGACATCAATACCGGCAAGGTCCCGGTGACGAAGGCGAAGGCCCTCGAACACCCCCAGTTGGCGGTCTACCAACTGGCGGTGTCCCTGGGCGCTTTCGGCGAACTGGACATCTCGACGGAACCCGGCGGCGCCCGGTTGCTGTACGTGGCAAAGGAAACCAAGCGCAACGGCGCGACAGAACTGGTCCAGCCACCCCTCGACAAGGAAGCGTTGCAGGGCTGGCTGGACGTGGTCCGAGCAGCCGCCGAAGCATGCATCGGCCCGACATACCCGGCCACCGAGAACACCGAATGCCCCCGCTGCCCAGCCCGCACCACCTGCCCCCTCCACGACGAAGGCCGCCAGGTCGGTGGCTGACCCGGCCGGGCGGAACGTGGGCGTGACCGCTGTCAAGGCAGGTCAGCTCCCCGCCCGGCGCGGGCCGGCACGTATCGTGGCCGGATGAATCTGGTCGGGCCGGGGGTGATCGCGGCTGAGTTGGGGCTGCCGGCGCCGACTCCTGAGCAGGCCGATGTCATCGCCGCGCCCGTCGAGCCTGCGCTTGTCGTGGCCGGGGCCGGTGCCGGCAAGACCGAGACCATGGCGGCCAGGGTCGTCTGGCTGGTGGCCAACGGCATCGTCGTGCCCGACCGGGTGCTCGGTCTCACCTTCACCCGCAAGGCCGCCCGTCAGCTTGCCGACCGGATCAAGGCGCGGCTGCGGCGGCTCGCCGGCTCGACCCTGCTCGACCGCCTCGATCCGACCGGTGAGCGCCGGCTGGCGGTTCTGTCCAGCGAACCGACCGTCCTCACCTACCATGCCTACGCCGGCCGCATCGTCTCCGAGCACGGCCTCCGGCTGCCCGTGGAACCCGGCGCCCGGCTGCTCACCGAGACGGCCGCGTGGCAGGTCGCGCACCGGGTCGTCACCACGTGGACAGAAGACCTCGACACCGACCGCGTCCCGCCCACCATCACCGGCTACCTCCTCGGCCTCGCCGGCGAGCTGTCCGAACATCTCCTCGACCCCGACCAGCTCCGCGATCACGCCGAGAACCTGGCCACACTGCTCGAGAACGCGCGCAAAGGCCCGCGCCAGCGCGACGAGATGTCCGAGAAGCTCCGCGAAATCGTTGCCACCCAACGCTTCCGGGTGGACCTGCTACCCCTCGTCGAGGCCTACGCGCAGGCCAAACGCCGCCTCGGCGCGGTGGACTTCGCCGACCAACTCGCCCTGGCCGCCCAGATCGCCAGTGACCACCCGGAAGTCGTGGCGGGCGAACGTGAACGCTACGGCGCGATCCTGCTCGACGAGTACCAGGACACCGGTCACTCCCAACGTGTCCTGCTCCGCGCCCTGTTCGGCCTCGGCCTGCCCCTCCCCGCCACCGCCGTCGGCGATCCGGCGCAGGCCATCTACGGCTGGCGCGGCGCCAGCGCGGCCAACCTGCCCCGCTTCACCACCGACTTCGAACGCGTCGTGGACGGCCGACGCGCGCCGTCCGCCCGGTTCGGCCTGCTGACCAGTTTCCGCAACCCGCCGGAGGTTCTGGCCCTCGCCAACGTGATCGCCACCCCGCTGTACGCGGCCGGCCTCCCGGTCGACCACCTCCGGCCCCGCTACGACGCGCCCCCCGGTGACGTGGCCTGCGCCCTGCTGCCGGACATCCGCCAGGAACGCGACTGGGTGGCCGCGCAAGTCGCACAACGCTGGCGTGCGCGGATCGCCGACACCAGCGGCCCACCGACGGCGGCCGTGTTGGTCCGTCGTCGGGCCGACATGGCCGAACTGGCGCATGCGTTGCGTGCCGAGGGCCTGCCGGTCGAGGTCGTCGGCCTCGGTGGCCTGCTCGCCGAACCGGAGATCCGTGACCTGGTCAGCACGTTGCGCCTGCTGGTCGACCCGTTGGCCGGCACCGCCGCGATGCGCCTGCTGACGAACTCGCGTTGGCGGATCGGTGCCGCCGATCTGGCCGTACTCTGGCGCCGGGCGGGCGAACTGGCCGGCGGCCGCGCAACAGACAGGTCCACTGTGGACGGTATCGCGGTCGTCGAGGGGGCGATGCCCGTCGAACACGCCGAACAGACCGGCCTCGCCGACGCCCTCGACGACCCCGGCGACCCGACCGCGTACTCGATCCCCGGTTTCCGCCGGATAGCCGAACTCGGCGACGAACTCGCGAACCTACGCCGCCGGCTGGACGTGCCGCTGCCGGAACTGACCGCAGACGTCGAACGCACGCTGATGCTGGACATCGAGGCCATGGCACGGCCCGGCGGAGTGGGCCGCGTGCACCTGGACGCGTTCGCCGACGTCGTGGTCGACTTCGCCGCCGCGAGTCCGTCCGCCACATTGCCAGCGCTGCTGGACTATCTCGGCGTGGCCGAACGGGCCGAGGACGGCCTGACGCCGGGTGAGGTGCAGGTGGCCGACAATCGCGTGCAGATCCTCACCGTACATGCCGCGAAAGGCCTGGAATGGCAGGTCGTCGCCGTGCCACACCTGGTCGACGGCGTGTTCCCCGGCAGACGCCGGTCGTCGTCGTGGCTGCGCTCTGTGATGGAACTCCCGGCCGACCTACGCGGTGACGCCGTCGACCTGCCCGCCCTGCGCCTCACGACCGACATGAACCGCAAGGAGATGGAGGACGCACTCACGGCGCACGACGAGGCCTTCGAACGCCGCAGGCTCGTCGAGGAACGGCGGTTGTGTTACGTGGCACTGACCCGGGCCGAGCACACGCTGCTGGTATCCGGCCACTGGTGGGGCGAGACCGGCGCGAAACCCCGTGGCCCGTCGGCGTTCCTGGTCGACATCGGCGACGCGGTGGCCGGTTGGCCGGAGATCGGCACGGTCGACGTATGGTCCGGACCACCGGACGACAACGCCGTCAACCCGTTGGCCGAACAGGTGAGAACGGTCCAGTGGCCGGTGGATCCGTTGGGGGAGCGGCGATCCAGCCTGGTCGAAGGCGCCGAGCTTGTCCGTGACGCGCTCGCCGACCTGGCCGAGGACCGCGTACCCGACAACGTCGACACGGACGACGAAGACGGCTGGGCACGGGATGTCGACGTACTCCTCGCCGAACGCGCGGCCGCGGCCGATCAACGGGAACGTGTCCTGCTGCCGGAGCAGCTCACGGTG
This sequence comes from Pseudonocardiaceae bacterium, assembly GCA_036270375.1. Lineage (GTDB taxonomy): Bacteria > Actinomycetota > Actinomycetes > Mycobacteriales > Pseudonocardiaceae > DATEPR01. The sequence continues at coordinate 12,314 of DATBCR010000365.1, forward strand.
AGCCAACTGGTCGAGCTCGCCGCGGATCCGGACGGTCTCGCGCGTCGCCTCCGCCGTCCACTTCCGTTCCCCCCCAACCCGTCCGCCCGCCGAGGCACCGCGTTCCACGGCTGGCTGGAACGCCGGTTCGCCGCGAGCCGACTGTTCGATGTGGACGAACTGCCGGGCGCGTCCGACGCCGACGAGATCATCACGGACGCGATGCTGGCACAGTTGCGGGAGGCGTTCCTGGCCAGCGACTGGGCCGACCGCACACCGTACGACGTGGAGATCCCGTTCGAAACGGAGATCTCGGGCGTCACGGTCCGCGGCCGGATGGACGCCGTGTTCGCCGACCCGGACGGCGGTTGGACGGTGGTCGACTGGAAGACGGGCGCCCTGCCGGACGAGGCGCGCATGCCGTCGCTCGGCGTGCAGTTGGCCGCGTACCGGCTGGCGTGGGCGGCGCTGTCCGGCTCGGATGTCGGCGACGTCCGCGCGGTGTTCCATTACGTGGCCCACGACCGCACCGTGCGCCCGGCGGACCTGCTGGACGTGGCCGGCCTGGGTGACCTGCTGGACAGCGTGCCCGGCCCGGAGACCGCTTAGCGCCCCGTCGCGGAGCAGGCGGCGCGGGCACTTGCCAGCGCGTCGTCGAACGCGGCACCGTACAGGAATTCCGCGAACCTCGTGATTGTTGGAATCACCAGCTCACCGGCCAGCGTGGATGGGCCGATGCCACCGCCGAAGTAGGACTGCCCCTGGTCCTGGCATTGCACGGCCACGACGGGTATACCCATCCCCAGCGCCATCCCGACCTCCACATGCGTGCCGAAACTTTCCTCAAGCAACGCGACCACCAGATCGCTCTTTCGCACCGCGTCCAGGCACTCGCGCACTACTTCGGCGGCTGTTATCCGCCGGGCGCCCCAAGCGCTGACATCACGGTGCGGCAGGAACACCGACCAGCCCGCATCATGCAGTGTCCGCTCGGCGGCCAGCAATGCCCGACGCCAGACCGATGTGTTACTGATCATGTTCATGGTGTCGCCGTCGGCGACTTTGTCCGGAGGCCGAACCGCTTTGGATGTGAAAGGCCCAGCCAGGTACACCTGTCCGACTGTTCTCTCGGCTGGCGAACTATCCATCATCGAATCGGCCTCCCTCGGCTGTGCGTTGACGCAAACACGGTTCAACACGCTGTAGACGACATGGTGCCGCAGTGCTCTCGACGGCACCAGCCAACACGCGAAGGTCGTGCGTCGACGAGAACCATCGCCCGCCTGGTGGCGAAACTTACTGCTACAGGCCGCGAATGAGGCTTTCCAACTCGAAAATGTCGCTGACATTCCGGACGCCCGTATGTGCCGACTGGCACCAAGCGAGCGCTGCATCCAACGCCGACCTGTCCGCCGGCGGCGCCAGGTTGGTGCCGAGCAATACGGTGCGGGCATCGGACAGGTCAATCGAGTGCGCGGTCCGAAGTACACCGGCTGCTACGCCGTCGTGCGCGTCGACGTACGACAGATACGAACGCACGCCCTCGTGCGACAACCTGAGGTTGGACGAAGCCAGAATCGTCCCGATAATGCAGGCCAGCGCGAAACCCCGATACGACTGCCCGGACATTCGTGCTGCTATCGCGTCGGCCAACAGCATCTGCGCATAGAAGATGACGTTTCCGCGCTGGGTGGCCGCCAGTCTGCCCCGGGCCGCCAGCGCTGCGAGTGTCGCGGATCGATCCCTCGAGTCGCGCGCCTCGTCGATACCCCAGAGGATTTCGATGGCCGACAGCCCGATGTTCACGATTTCCTGCTTGTCCCGCAACAACTGAGGATATCCGGTGAGTAGCTCGGTGTGCTTGGCGAGCAGACCGGAGAAGTGGCGTCTGGCCACAACGTCCAGGTGAACAAACCCGATGTCGCTGGCCAGTTCGGTGGCCTCGCTGCCGACGGCCGATGCCACCTCGTACGCCCGCTCATCGTCGGATGTGCCCGGAGTCAGTTCGTACGCTCCGACTCCGTGCTCGAATACCGATCGTCGCCAGCCTGGGCTGAGATCCCGCGCTGAATACATCACCATGCGCAGATCGATCAGCGCGGTCAGTTGCCGATGCTCGGTGGCTGAACTGCGGCTGGCCAGTGTGCGGGCGCGTCGGAGCATCGTCAGGCCGCCCTGCTCGTCACCGCGTTTGAACAGCAGTCGCGCCAGCAGAAACTCCAGTTCAGCGACCTGCAAGCTCTCCAGACCGAAGCGGTCCGGCCGCCGGATCGCGTCGTGAAACGCGGCATCGACCGGTTCTCCGGAATAGAACAGCCCGGACGCGTCCGCCCACAGCTGGTGCAGCCCGCCGGGGCTGTCCAGCATCCGAGAAATAAGTCGCCCCATCAGTAGGCTGACCGAACGCGGTGTGGCGTCCAGCCCTCTGGTCACCCGCAATGGGTAGCCCCGTGTGCCGAGGAAGCGCTGCATGGCATCAACGGGGAGTGCGTATACCCGGTTGGCTATGCCGCCGGTGTTGCGTTGCACGACCATTCCGTACACCAACACCTCGCCGCTGTCAGTGCGGCAGACCGGGGCGCCCGACATACCACGCAAGCCGGCGTAGGCGAGGCTGCGGGCTTGATCACCGGACAGCGGTGGCTCGAGGAAGCCAAGGTCCTCGACGATGACATCCATGATCTGTTCGTCGACCAGCGTCTCCAGCCCGGAATGCCAGCCGCGCAGTGTGCCGGATCGGGTGTCCATTCCGGACAGTGCACCGCGGATCACTACGCTGCCGTCCGGTGGCGGGCTGACGCAGCGTACCGGCCTGCCGAGAGTTTGGCCGACGTAGAGCAGGCTCACGTCCGGCTTGCTGTCCGTCGCGCACACGACGGTATCGGCGCCGTGCCGTGTGCCCGCCCGGTCGACAACGAGTACCCGACTGCCTCGCCGCGTGTCGACCAGCAGGCCGTGCGCTGTCGAGATCAGGTACGTGCCGGGTTGGCTGGAGTCCAGGATTGGTGCGCGGAAACAGCTGCCGAGTACCTGACCGCTGTTGTCCGTGACGATGAGAACCGCGTCAGCCAGGTGCTCGTCGAGCATTGGACTAGACCGCCGCCAGTAGCCCACCGTCGTCCTGCTGTACCAGCAGCGGCGACTGCGACCTGTGGTCAGGCGTGTCGACGATGCCAAGAAGCCAGTCGATCGCGTCCCGCACTGCCGACGTGGACCGCACCATGGGCGTGTCCGGCTGATCAGCCAGCGCTGCGATGACGGCCAGACTCGACGGTCGGACGGCGGCGGCATTGTGATTCCGCACCATGATCAGGACATCCCAACGTAATCGGTCGGTCTCACCACGGCCGAAGACCGTGCCCCGCCGGTACAACTTGACGAACGTCAGGCAGGCGGCCGAAAGCACGCCGGCCACCGCACTCGGCGCGGCGTGGCCTGCCGCCGCGCCCGCGATGACGGACGGAAACAGTACCTCGACAAAATCGAGGACAGGTTTGTTCTCGATCGGCACGGCCAGCCGGAACGGGCCGATCGCTATCGCGCTCAGGCGGGCTTCCTGTGGCGCCAGCAATCGGGCGTCGGCCAGCACGCGACAACATGGCCAGAAGTCGGCACTCACAGCCCGGTCGTTGTTGATCGAGTTCCATGCCGCCGCAAACGTCGTCGCGATGTCCGTGCTGCCGGTGATTGGTGTCGTTTCGTTGTTGCCGTCGAACGTCACCGTTCGAGCGCCAGGTGGCTGGCCAGCCTCTTGCATGCGTCCGCGACATCGACTGAGTCCAGAATCAGGTCGAGCAGCACCGTTCGTGCCGTCTCCATGCTGTCCGGTTTCATCGCGACAATGAACTTTCGCAACGCGACCGCGTAGCCGAGTTCCAGGGTGGTGCTCGGACCCAGATAGCCGTCCGGGTTGACGATGAAGACCACGTCAGCCTTCTCGATCCGATTCAGGTGCGCGAACGTGGCACCCTTCCAGGCCAGTTCCCAACACTCATCCGGCCGCCCTTCGCACAGTTTGCTGATATTGTGCAGCGGTGGCGCCAGCACGATCGCCCCCTGGTCGCGGAGCAATTCAGTTGCCTCGAATATCTCCTTTCTCTTCTTGCCGCTGCCGCAAAGCGCGATGATCCGCATGGTGCCTCCGTCATGGGTGCTAGAGTTTGTCGAATTCGCCGACGACTGGCTTGTACTGATGCCCGAGAAGTTCCTGGCGCTGTAAGCGTGCTCTGACGGTGCTCGAGCCGTCCAAGCCGATGCCATGTCGCACGAGTTGAGCCACGTGGGCGAAGAACCGCGTGTCACCCCGCCCGGCAAGAACGCGATAGTGCAGCATTTCGCGCGGTGTCTGTGAGGCCAGTGTGGCGCCGTGACCGCAGCCTGAGCCTTCGGCCTGGATTCCGCCGTGCCGGACGGCGCGGATGATCGTGTCCTCATCGACATCGAAGAACGGCCGGACAACCTCGACGCCGTCCGGGCGGTCGCGACGCAGTGGCTGCCGGGGAGGTTCGTCGGTGCCGACACGTGTTGCGGCGACAAGCCTCTCGATCGTCCGGAGCAGTGGCTGGTCCCCCTCGGCGTCGTACTTGTCGGCGGCCGTGGTCAGTTCCCGCACCAGGGACTCGAAGTTCGCCCGCGTGTAGTGGGTGTGCCCTCGATCGAACCGGTCGACATGCAGCAGCGCCTCTTTGAGCAGCGAGGCCGCTGCATCGGTCATGTGGTGGGCGAAAGCAACCTGGCTGGCACCTGTCTTGGCGGCCGCGGCGTCGAGCAGGAGCACCTTGACGTTGTAGCAGTACGTGCACGGCGTGACGGTAGGTTTCGTCGCGGGATCTACCGCGTCCAGGACGGTGAGTCGGCGGCGCAGGCCCACTGTGGCAAGGGCGGCTGAAGACATGTCAGGCAACTCGCGGGCGGACACGATTTCCGGCACGATGCCGATCATGTGTGCCCGCAGGCTGATCCGGTCCGCCCAGCCTGCCTCGTAGCCCATGTCGATCGTCACGGCACGATGTGCAATGCCCATTGCCCGTAATACCAGGCATAACAGCAATGAGTCCTTTCCGCCGGACAGCGCCACCATGACCGGCTGGGATCGATCGATCAGACCGTGTCGTCGAATCGTGTCGGCTGCGGAGTTCAGCAGTTCGGCCGGCGGTGTATCCCTCATGGCTCACCTTGGCTGTTATTGATCAGCTCGAGCACTGTTCGTGCACCTCAGGCACCATGGTTGTCGCCCAGCAATTCGATCACCGCGCTGTTCGTATCGCGCTCGTGCTGTGGATGACAGATTGACATGGCGGGCTTCATTGTTCTCCGCTCCGTCCGTGCGGCAGTGGACAACAAGTGGTCATTTCGCTCGGGTGCGCCGATGTCACGTATCGGGTGTCGGCTGTGTGCGGCACCGCCTTGACCCCGCCGGCCGCAATCGCCCCGATCGGGCACGGTAACCGCGCCGCCATCTAGCCCAGATGGGCGCATGGCCCCGAGGCATCAACGGCGGAGAGTCGATCATCTGGTGTCGTTAGATCGGCCGCGTGCCGATCCGTCAGAAAGGCGAAAATGCTCCCGGCCGGAACCAGAGACCCACCAGCGCGTGCGCGTCCAGCAACTCCTGCTAGCCGGACTCGCCGCAGGACACCGTCGGCACGTGCTGGCCCTTGACCACGCGGTCGTAGAGGACTTCCTGGAGCCAACGCCCGTACAGCGACGGCCCGAACTCCCCGGACCGGTCCTCCGGCGGGACGACGACCTTCGCGCTGCCCTCGTCCGTGCCGCTGACCACGCCGACGCCGTAGTAGTCCAGTTCACTCAACGGCAACGAGTCGTCCACCATCGCGATGGGCAGCACGACGGCGCACGGCGCCAGGCTGATCAGCGTGCCACAGGCGGTGAGTGCGCGGTCCG
>DATBCR010000366.1:0-1777 GCA_036270375.1 Pseudonocardiaceae bacterium
CGATCATGTCCCTGACCTCACAGCTACACGACGGCGAACTGGCCGACTGGTGCGCGACCCGGCTCCCGGGCACCCCCGCGGTCGTCGAAGCGGTCGCACGCGCCGGCACCGGCCACCGTCCGATCCGGCCGGTCGGCGACGTCGGGCCGCAGCACTGGGCCGCCGTCGGCGGGACACTCGGTGTGCGCCTTGGCTTTCTCGTGCAACACGCGCCGCCGTACTACAGCCTGCTTGGCCTGGCCGGCGGCGGCATCGTGACCCGACGGTGGGCCGACCGGACCGCCGCGACCTGGCCGACGCACCGCCGACTGCCGCCCGCCCAGCAGGCCCGCGCACTGCAACTGCGGCCCACCCCGACCGGCTGGGCGGACCTCGGCCCCGGCATCGACCCCGGCAGCGACGACACCAGCCAGGAGCGGCTGCTCGCCGATTTCTTCGACCGCACCGTGCGCGGCCTTGAGGAGCACACACCGGCAGGCCAGATCGGCTCGCCGGCCGCCGAGACCACGTTGCTGCGGACGTGTTACGTGCTGTCGCGCTGGGAGGACATCTACCGGTCGGGCACGCTCGTCGACACGCTGCTCGCCCTGCACGAGCGCGGCAGTTACCACATGTCCGAACTGCGTGCCCTCGCGCCGGAAGCCGCGATCACCGAACTGCTGCGACTGCTGAACCTGACCCAGACCTCCGGCGTGCTGCAGCGGTGGCGGGACGCGGCCGGCCGCCCGGCGCCGGGAGAGTCGCTCGGCGTCGCCGGTCCGGTCATCGTGGACAACTGGGCCGACGGGGACCTGCTGATCGGTCGGTCCGGCGGACACACCCTCGTGGACGTCAAGACCGTGGTGCGAGTGGACAATCCACAGCGGACGGCACGCTGGCTGTGGCAGATCCTTGGCTACGCGTGGCTGGACGTCACGGACCGGTGGGGCATCGGCTCGGTCGCGCTCTACTTCGCGCGACACGGGCTGCAGCTCACCTGGCCGCTGGACGAACTGGCCGAGGAACTGGCCGGGCCGGGCGTGCGGATCGATCGGCTCCGGGCCGAGTTCCGGCAAGTCGCCGAGCGGGTCATCACCGCGGAAGGCGCCCGTTTGCCTGCGCGATAGGGCATCCGGAAACGCCCACATCGGACAGTGTTGCGGTGCACCGTAACGCGCGAGTGCTCCCGGTCCGATGTGCATCTCGAACGAGGGATGACCGAGTGCCGGGTCGGCTGGCGGAACGGTGGCGACGATGCGCGGCTGGTTGGTGACCCGGGGTGCCCGGGGGCGATTGTTGGCTGTGCTGGGCGTGATCGCGGTCGCACTGGGTGTGTACGTCGCGGTGCCGGCGCTCGCCGCTGCCGCGACGCCGGGCTTTGTGCAGCAGGCGAACACCCATGCGCACAACGTGACCACGTTGTCCGTGACGCTGCCCGCAACGTCCACTGTGGGGGACCGGCTGGTGGTCGAGGTCGGTGTGTGGCGCGTCGACGGCGCCATCACGACCGCCGTGACCGACAGTGTCAGCGACGTCTACGTTGAGGTGACGTCCTTCACGGCGGCCGACGGTACCGAGATGAGCGTATGGACGGCGCCGGTCTCCTCGGCCGGCACGACGAAACCCACCGTCAAGGCGAACATCAGTGCGGCGGCGGATGTCGGGATCGCCGTGATGGACTACAGTGGACTGTCCACTGTGGCCGATGCGACGGTGGTCGATCGGCAGGCGCACGCGTCCGGCCGGACATCGGGTGCGGCGACGGTCGCCTCCGGTGCCACATCGGCGACCACGGCCG
>DATBCR010000367.1:0-4375 GCA_036270375.1 Pseudonocardiaceae bacterium
GGACGTCGTCGAGGCAGTCCAGGGGTGCACCGGCGGGTTCGGCGCCGACGTGGTGATCGAGGCCGTCGGCCGCCCGGACACCTGGCGGCAGGGCTTCTACGCGCGGGACCTGGCCGGCACGCTGGTGCTGGTGGGCGTGCCGACCCCGGACATGACCATCGAGATGCCGCTGATCGACTTCTTCGCCCGCGGCGGCGCGCTGAAGTCGTCCTGGTACGGCGACTGCCTGCCCAGCCGCGACTTCCCGTACCTGGTCGACCTGTACCTGCAGGGCCGCCTGGACCTGGACAGTTTCGTGTCCGAGAAGATCGCCATCGACGACGTCGAGGCGGCGTTCACCAAGATGCACCACGGCGACGTCCTGCGGTCGGTGGTGATGTTCTGACCGAGGCAGGTCATCTGGTGTTCCCAGTCACCCGACCGGTGGATCTTCCTTGAACCAGCCGGGCCACCTGCTGTTCACTGGAGTCGAACAGGCGTTCGACTCGGAGTGGGGGTGGTGATGGGTGGCATCCAACAAACGCGTGGCACCGTGTCGGGCGTCGCGCACACCGGCTGGGCGGCCGGGTTCGGTGGTTCCCGGTGAAGGTCGACCTCACCGTCATCCGGCTGTCAGGTCCGCGAGCAGTCGGTCGATGTCGAAGTGGGTGCTTTCGGCACCGGCCGGCACGACGTCCAAGGTGTGGTCGAGGAAGTCCTGCGTGTCGGCCCGGTCCAGTTCGATGGTGGCGCTGCCGCTCGGCGAGTGGATGTGCAGCAGCAGGGTGTCGTCGTCCACGTTGGGCTCGATACGCAGGTCGCCCTCGCCCGCGTGTTCGTGCATGCCGGCGATGAGCAGGTCGCGGGCGAAGATCCACTCGACCCACCGGCCGCGCTCGGTGGCGAAGGCGATCGTGAGCGCGTACGGCTCGTCGGCGCGGTAGGTCCAGCGGGTGGTGACCGGCACGCGGGTGTCGCTGGTGTGCAGGGCGGCGGTGTGCTCGTGGTGGATCGTGGTGACGGTCATTGCTGGTCCCTCCTGTCTTGGTGCTTGCTACCGAGACGGGCCGGAGGGCGCACAGTGATGCGAAACGAAGCAGTCTCGCCCGATCGAGCTATTCAGACCCGAACGGGGGATAGCCGATCGGGGGTGTCGCAGCTCACACCTCGACACCCCCGGGGACCGCTACAGGCGCGTGGAGCTGGGCACCTCCTGCGACGAGCGCTGTCGGTAGTTGGCGATGATGTCGCTGTAGCGGTAGCCGCTTGCCTTGATGGTCCGCCGCTGTGTCGGGTAGTCCACGTGCACCAGCCCGAAGCGCTTCGCGTAGCCGTACGCCCACTCGAAGTTGTCCAGCAGCGACCACGCGAAGTACCCGGCCAGCGGCGACCCGGTCCGTGCCGCCCGCGCGCACGCCTCCAGATGCTGCTCCAGGTACTCGGTCCGCTCCTTGTCCTGGACCTGCCCGTCCGGCTCGATCTCGTCCGGCCACGCCGAGCCGTTCTCGGTGACGTAGATGCGCGGCACCTGGTACTCCTCGTGCACCCGCACCAGCAACTGCTCTAGGCCGTCCGCGTAGACCTCCCAACCCATCGCGGTCATCGTCCAGTCCGGCACGCTGATCATCCGCGCGTGTGGCGCCGGCCCGGCCGGATCGTCGGTCACGACCTGGCGGAAGTAGTAGTTCAGCCCGAAGTGGTCCATCGGCGCCGCGATCGCCGCGAGGTCGCCGTGCTTCACCGGCGGTTCGACGCCGTACACCTCGATCATGTCCGCCGGGTAGCCACGGCCGTGCAGCGGGTCGAGCCACCACCGGTTGGTGTGGCCGTCCGCGCGTACGGCCGCCGCGACGTCACGCTCGTCCTGGCTGGCCGGCTCGCACGGGCTCAGGTTCAGCACCGCGCCCACCCGGACCGGGCCGGTGGCGATACCGCGCAGCGCCTGCGCGGCCAGACCGTGACCGAGTAGCAGATGGTGCGCGGCCGGCACCGCACGCGTGATGTCCCGCTCGCCCGGCGCCATGGTGCCGTCGAGGTGCCCGATCCACGCCGAGCACAGCGGCTCGTTGACGGTGAACCAGTCGCCGACCCGGTCGCCGAGGCGCGCGGCGACCACCGACGCGAACTCGGCGAACGCGAACGCGGTGTCCCTCGACGGCCACCCACCGCTGTCCTGCAACGCCTGCGGCAGGTCCCAGTGGTAGAGCGTGGCGTACGGGCGGATGCCGGCGTCGAGCAGGCCGTCCACCAGCCGGTCGTAGAAGTCGAGGCCGGCGAGGTTGACCCGGTCCGTCCCGGTCGGCATGACGCGCGGCCACGCGATGGAGAACCGGTACGCCTGCAGGTTCAGCTCGCGCATCAGGCCGATGTCGTGGCGCCACCGGTGGTAGTGGTCGCAGGCGATGTCACCGGTGTCGCCGTTGTCGATGACGCCGGGTACCCGGCAGAACGTGTCCCAGATGGACGGTGCCCGGCCGTCCTCGGCCACCGCGCCCTCGATCTGGTACGCGGATGTCGCGGCCCCCCAGACGAAGTCGGGCCCCAGGTCCTGTAGGTCGTTCATTCGGTGCTCCCTTGCGCACTCGTGCTGCCACCGTGACAGCTGGCGTACGGGCGGACAGCACGCCGGCACCGTCGAACCGCCCGAGTACCAACGGAACGCACCCACCGACGACACCGGACGGTGTGCCGGGGTTGCGAAGAATTGTCCACGCGGTGGCGCTTCGTCTACCGCTCGCTGCCGGATCGCCTCCGGTGGAGTCGGCCCGAGCGCCTGTGGTCGGGACGTACGCGCGCGACGTCGCGGCGTGGCCGGTGTGCTGTCGAACCCTGTTGTTCGTTCTGGCTTGTGTCGTGCTTTCCGCGTCGGCACGTGATCGGGTCGACCGCACGACCCGGTCACGATGTGGTCAAGGTCCGCGCAGCCGGGCGGACGATCCCCTACCTTTCTCGATTCTGTGTCGACGGTGTACCGGCGACACGCCCCAGAGGACGATCAGGAGTTAATTCAGTCTTTAAATTATGATGTCTATTAGACTCGTGCTGCATGCTGTAGTCAAGGACGGGTGGGATGGGGATCCGATGGAGTCGAAGCGCACCACGGTTCGTGATCTGCGGCGGCACAACCGGTCCGCGCTGTTGTCCAAGCTGTTCTTCGACGGCCCGCTCAGCCGCCACGAGCTGTCCAGCCTGACCGGGTTGAGCGCCGCGACGGTCAGCAACGTCACCGGTGAGCTGATCGAGGAACGCCTGATCGTCGAGGCCGGTCTCATCGACTCGGACGGCGGCCGGCCGAGGGTGCTGCTGCGCGTCGACCCCCAGTACGGGCACGTGGTGGGTATCGACGTCGGCGAGACCGGTGTGAAGGTGGAGCTGTTCGACCTGTCGATGACCGCGCTGGCAACGGTTGAGCACCCGCTGCCGTCGATCCGGCCCGAGCCGGCCGCGGTGGTCGCGCAACTCGCGGCCGGGCTGCGCGAGGTGATCGCGCAGGGCGAGGTCGAGGAGCGCAGCGTCATCGGCGTCGGCATCGGCGTGCCTGGCGCGGTCGAGCAGGGCACCGCCGACCCCGACCCGACGGGCGCGGTGCGGGTGCACGCGCAGACCATCGGGTGGGACGCCGTGCCGTTCGGCCGGCTGCTGCGGGACAGCGGGATCACACTGCCACTGTATTTCGAGAACGGCGCGAAAACGCAAGGGCAGGCCGAAATGTGGTTCGGCGCCGGCCGGGGTTCCGGGCACGCGGTGATCGCGCTGATCGGGTCCGGGGTGGGCGCCGCTGTCGTCACGGATGGCAGCACCTATCGCGGTGCGACCAGCAGTGCCGGTGAATGGGGTCATACCACCATCGCTTATGGCGGCCGGTCGTGCCGCTGTGGGTCGCGTGGGTGCCTTGAGGCTTATGTCGGTGCGGAGAGCATTCTGGACCGTTATCGGCAGGCGAGGGGCGGCCGGGCGGTGTCGGGGGCGGACGAGCACGCCAGCCTGGACGCGCTGATCGCGGCGGCCGGCCGATCCAAGACGGCGGCGAAAGTGCTGCAGGAAACCGCTGGTTATCTGGGTGCGGGGATCGCGAACCTGATCAACCTGTTCAACCCGGAGAAGATCGTGCTCGGTGGCTGGGCCGGGCTTGCGTTGGGCGCCAAGCTGTTGCCGGACATCCGGGAGGTGGCGCAGGCGCACGCGCTGCGGCATGCGTACGGGCAGACGTCCATCGAGCTGTGCCAGCTCGGGCCGGACGCGGTCGCGTTCGGGGCGGCCACGTTGCCGGTCGCGACGTTGCTGGCGAAAGGCGGCGACCCGAGGGAAACCGCGAACAACGCCCGGCCGGCCAGGACGCCACGGAATCGCGGGGTGGCGAGCACGGACGCGTCGTGAGACGTGTTTCAGGCTCGCC
>DATBCR010000368.1:0-12924 GCA_036270375.1 Pseudonocardiaceae bacterium
CCGAGGAAGAAGTCGTAGATCCTGGCGACGCTGGGGCGATCCAGGGTAACGTCTAGTGGTGGAATGCTGTCCGGATTCGAATCGGTCACAGCGTGCTTCCTCTCTGTCAGCCAGTCGCCCGCTTGACGAGTTGGTCGTAGACCTCACGGGACCACTCGGTCAGGAGTTCGAGAGTCTCGGTCCGACTGGACGCCGCATTGAGCAACTCGTCCCATTTTTCCAGGAATGGCCTGGTGTCATTGATTATCTGACCGCCTCCCGGATGTTCGATGTACGCGAAGTCGCTTGCCTGGATGTAAGAAGGTGTAGATTCCCGGAACTTCAGTACCGTGAAATCGCTCACGGCAGCGGGGATGTTCGCTTCTAGGGTGAGCAGTCGTAGGTCCAGTTGGGGATATTTCTTCATGAGCCTGATGAGATGATCCATCTGCTCGAGCGCCAGCTTCGGGTCCAAACCGCCAGGAATTCTTTGCAATGACGATACACTGAGGATGACCCGATAGCACGGCGCGGGATCGGTCGTGAAGAGGTTGTTGCGAGCCGTTCGTTCCCGCACCAGCTGTGTCACGTACGAATTGTCGCCCGGCTTGTTCAGATTGAACTGTTTCAGCATGTAGGGCTCGGACTGCAAAGGGCCCGGTATCCGCTCGCTGTGCCAGCCCAGGATCTCACTGGCCTCACCTTCGAGATCTGCCAGCTTCACGTACGCTTTCGAATGTTTCGGCAGGTTCGCCGTGGCGCGCGGTATGTCCGAGTTCGCACGCGCCTCGCGCAGCTGATCCCGCTTGGCAGGGGCGAGTTCGTAGATGCGCATCAGTTTTTCCAGCTCTTCGAGGCGGATCTCCATGAGCTCGACCTCAAGTTTAGCCACCTTTGCCTGCTCGCACTTCAGCACGACAGCGACGTCCTTCTGAGTGAGCCCGGCCTCTTCGCGCGCGTGCCTGAGCTCCCGACCAAGGTGCCGTCGGTACGAGCCCGGCGGCCGCGTCAACTGAGCACCGTCCGTTCACCCGGCTGAGTGACCATAGCGGCGCAGACTACATGGAGCATCGTCCCTGGCGGGGTTCCGCCTCCGGATCCTTCCCGAACGGGTTACGGACGTCGTTCAGGAATATTCCTGGCACCAGAGAGTGGCCTCACGGCGATCGTAGCTGATCTAGGAATCGGGTCCACGCCGACGGCGGGAACTCCAACGTTGACGCCGCGATAGGGTGTTTCGAGTCTCGAACACCGACGCGATCGGACCGTCCTCGGTTGATCTCCGCGCAGTTCGCGTTCGGGACACACCTCGTGGACGTTCGCCAGCCTGCCTCTGGCAGGGCGTTCGCGATCTTACGGCCGCAGTGGTATTCGATCAACGTCATCCGGTCCACTCCCCGCGTTGTGTTGTCGATGACCACACATCCATTGTTGGCGCGGAATATTCCGATGGCAACCCTGGGTATCGATATGTGTCCTTCCGTGATCGAAATGGGGACCGTGGCCAGCCGCCGGTACACCAAATGGCGCAGTCGCTTCGGCCGTGTCGTCGTCATTCGGCGATGGCACCATGCGGTGCCACGTGAATCACGGACGTCGTGGGGAATATTCCCGAATTGCAACACGCCGATGAGGGTTTCAGCCTCGTTGGAGGGATGCAGTAGATTGACCGGTGTCAACGTCAGTTGCCGCTGGCGCATTGATACGGCTCCCCGCCGCGAGCGGGGAGCCGTATGACGTTTGCTACCGCGTGGACACGACCCAGGAGTAACAACACATGAGTCCAGAACCTACACGGCCGAATATACCGGCGGATGGCGAGTGCCCACCTATCCAGAACGCAACGGAGAATGCGCGGGTCCAGAAGTCCGGGGCAAGAGCAATTGACCATCTGTCCGCGTCAGTCGTGCTGGCGGCACCGCATGTGGACAGCCGTGTGTCTTGAGCGTCCGGGGAGGCCCGCGGCTCACGGCGCCGGGGCGCACCAGTGGTACTCGCACGGCCTACCTCGCCCCCCTCAGACCTGGCCGGAGGTTTTTCGGCAGGCAGCGTGGCGGAGACATCACCACCGTCCACGCTGGTCCAACTGGTGGCGAGGTGCCCATGATGAAAATGAAAGGAGACCAGGACGAAGGAAGCGAACAGGTAGCCTCGGGCCGCGGATCCGTAACGGATCCGTAAGGAGGGCCGCTTGCGGAAGCACCGCGAGCACCGAGGCCGCCCGTTCTGCCACCTAGTGTGACGTCATCCCAGAGCCGGCACACCAGGCGTCCTGACAAGGCGGAGCCCCCGGCCGGGGGCTCCGCCTTCCCGCATCAACGGCCCCAGACAGGGCCCGATTATCCCACTCTAGCGAACGACCGACTAGGCTATTGTTACGATGCGTGATTCCCGCCTGACAAAAACTAGACACGACTGACCGCATTACCTGGGATTGCCTCCACGCATGTGAAAGTGTCACCCAGCGTCAGCGAAAAATGGGCAACGGGGTGCGCCGGCTCCGTTTTATGATTCACACAATGGTGGTAACCGGCCGCAGGACGCCCGTTACCTTCGCGGGCGACTACTGGCCCGGTCGCCGTACACGGCCCTCCAGTGCGCGGGCTCGGTCGTGGTCGCCCGTTTTGTGCAGGTCGCGTGCCAAGTTAGCCGCTGAGGACACCGTATCGGGGTGCCCGTCGCCCAGGACACGTTGTCGCCGCAGGAAGGTCTCCTCATCCAACTCCCGGGCACGGTGGTACTCGCCAAGCGCGTACCAGTCCTGGGCAAGGTTGCTTGCCGACGTCAGCGTGCTGGGATGATTCTCGCCAAGCACGCGTCGCCGCAGCAGGAAGGTTTCCTCGTCCAACTCCCGCGCCTGCTCGTACTCCCCCGCCAGATACAGGTCGACCGCCAGGTTGTTCGCTGACGACAGCGTGTCCGGATGATCCTCCCCCAACACACGACGACGCCGTCGCAGGGTGTCCTCCCGTAGCTCCCGAGCCCTCGGATGCTGACCCAGCCGGCTGAGGTCGCGAGCCAAGTTGTTCGCCGCCGACAATGTGCTCGGGTGGTCCGCACCGAGGACTCGATGTCGCCGCAGGAAAGTCTCATCGTCCAAGTCCCGCGCACGCTCGAACTCGCCCAGTGCCAACAAGTCCAGCGCGAGATTGTTGGCGGAGGCCAGGGTGTCGGCGTCGTCTTCACCAAGAAGATCACGGCGCCGGTGCAACGTCTCCTGATCCAGCGCGCGAGCCTGTGCGTAGTCGCCGAGCGCCCGCAGGTTCATCGCCAGGTTGTTGGCGGCGGCCAGAGTATCGCGATGGTCCGGACCCAGCCGCGCACGACGTCGCCGGTAGGCCTGCCCAAGGTGGCCAAGTGCGGTCTGTGGATCCCCACGAGCGACCAGATAAGTGCCCACCCGTTCCCGCAACCAATCCACGTCGTCGAGTGCGGATGTCTCCGAGTCGGCCATGGTTACCGTCGCCAGCACATGCGGTAGTAACTGTTGCCAGTCCGGCCATGTCGCGGGCGAGTTCCACGGGTCCGCGGGGACAACCGCCGCGAGAACCGCCGCCGCGGTCGCCGCCCAGCCCCGCGGCGGAGCAGGAACAGGACTCCGGGCCCGCAGCAACGCCGCCGGAATCCGGTGCAACACAACACCATCCGAGCCGATCCGGACCAATGCCCGATAGCGCAGCGACCCCAGCAACGACGACCACGCCAGCGGATCGGCGGCGACGGTCGCCAACGGATCCGGCAGCCGGCCAGGGTGCCGCGTGAAGACGGTCATCGGGATCGGTTCCGGCGCCCACCACGCCGCAAGGCACAACACCTGGACCGCCGCCGCATCGGCGGCCGCCAACTGGGCGAACGAAAGTTGCCACGCCGCGGCAACCGACACCGGATAGCCACTGTTGGGATCGTGTCGCTGCAGCAACTGCTCGGTCCGTTCCCGCAGCAATGCCAGATAGGTCGCTGTCGGCCACCCGGTGTCCCGCAACAGGGCCGCCGCTTGGTCCACCGCCAACGGCAAGTCCCCCACCGCCTCGGCCAGCACCGCGGCGTCATCGTCCGACACCGCAGGCACATGCGTTCGCACCAGTCGCACGGACTCGTCGCGCGTGAACTCCCCGATCTCCACGGTCGCGCCGAGCCCGTGCCAGTGCGGGCCGCGGGAGGTGATGATCACATGCCCGTCTCCGGTGGGGAGCAGATGCGCGAGCGCGGCCGGATCCACCGCGTTGTCGAAGACAAGCAACCACCGTCTCATGCCTCGCAACGCCCCCAGCAATCTGGCCACGGTGGCGTCGGAATCATCGCCGCTGGCGGCCAGTCCCAGCGCTTGGGCCAGGGTGCCCAGTCGATGTGCGATGAGTTCGGACTGCTCGGCAGGGACCCACCATGCGATGTCGTAGTCATCGCGATAGCGGTGGGCGTACTCCAACGCCAAGGTGGTCTTCCCGACACCGCCCATGCCGTGGATGGTGTGGACCACCGCCGGCACGTGGTCGGTCAACGCCGTGCGCAGTCGTTGTAGGACAGTGTCACGGCCCGTGAACCTGGCTGGCCGTGCCGGAATCCCCCAGACCCGACCGCCCGCCGCCAGGGTCCCGGAGTCGCGCGGCAACCGCTGCAACGCGTCGAACACCAACATCTCGAGATGATCCGGCGAGAGCACCTCGCTCAACGTGACACCGCTGTCGCGCAGCCGTTGCCGGAACGCCGACTGACGGGCACCGTAGTCGGGGTCCAGGAACAGCCCGGCCGGACCATTGACCCGCTCGCTGAGCAAGAACACCAACCGTGGGATACCCAACTGGCCCGCGGTGTCGAACTCCAATTCGGTGTACGACATCTCCGGCCGTTCCCGGACCGGGGAACCGTAGCGAAATCCCGCCACCAGAACATACACGTCGGCGGCGGCCAGCCGGTCATGATCGACCCCGGCCGGCGGCCGATCCGATGCGGTGAAGTACGCCATGTCGACCACGGCATCACCCACCCGGGAGATGGCCGCCTCTATGGCACTCACGAACGACCGATCCGACGGCAACTCACGCAACTCATTGGTGTGGCTGATAAACACCCGCCGGACACCCCGCCGCACGTCACGAACCTGACGCTCATCACCATCACCGTCGGACCGCACCGTCATCGACGCCTCGGTGGTCGGCCACCCAGTTCACCACCGACCCACAGGGCCACCGTGGCATCGGTCGACCTCGCCATGTACATTCCCAGTCTGGGTTTGACACAATCTCGTATGTCGGTCGGGCGGCAAACGTGAACAGACGGCGCGTGGCTAGTGTGTCGCACGCGGCAGCGTTTTTCTGCCCCATTTGTCTGACAGCAGGAAATGGCAAGGTTCTGTCACGCCAATCCCACAAACCGACACCGAGCGTCAGGTGTCCCTTGGCTGGGTTCGTCGCCGTACGATCGTCTTCGAGAACGTGCTCGGCTACCCCTCTCCGGTAATGACCGGCGGCGCGACATCGAAGAACTCGTCGTGCTGCTCGACCACGCTGTACTTCCGCTTGTGCTCCTTGTCCGTCTCGCCGGGCCGCCGAGAGCCACCCATGCCGCCCGGCGGAACTCCGTTCGGCGTGCCACTTTCACCGGTCGAGGTGGGAGACCGAGGTAGTCCGCGATCCTGACGGGCGATGTCGGCGGCACCGCTGCGGGCACCAGTGGCGAGGCCGATGCCGGCACCGGCCGGGAGCGAACCGCCGGACATCTGTCCTCCGTTGGCGTTGGCCGGCATGGTGCCGTGGAACGCCGATTGGGTGACGGCTCCCAGCGGGGCGGCACCCGAGACCGCCGCGGCACTCAGGCCGGTCGAGCCATCCACGTTCGCCGAGCCATCCAAGTTGGTCGAGCCAGCCACGTTGGCCGAGCCACCCGGATCCGTCGAGCCACTGAAATCCGCCGAGCCACCCGAGTCCGCCGAGGCACCCGGCGTAGACGCGCCGCCGTTGGACCCGCTGTCCGCCGATGCCGGGGCCGTTGCTCCGTTGTTGCCGGAATCCGCTGCGCCCACAGTGTTTCCGGAGTCCGCGGTGCTCGCCGGGCCGACGGCCTGCGGTTGGTTGCTTGGCGTCGGCTGCGTGCCGGCCTGGCTGCCCTGCTGGCTGATGCTCGACATGGCCTGCTGGATCAGGTCCACGACGCCGAGCGCGCCCTGTACGAGTTTGAGCAGGTTCTGTCCGCTGGCCAGCAGCGCCGCCAGCTTCGCGGCGATCTTCAGTGCGTATTCCACGGCGATCCCAACGCACGGCGGGATGGCCTCCACGACGCTCTCGCCGAAGGTCTGCTGCGCCCGCGCCACGGCCTGGGTCATGATCGGCACGATCTGGGCGACCGCTTCGCCGATCAGCTCGGTGATGTCCGAGATGGCCTGCGCCACCACCTGACCCGCGCCGATGATCGAGCTGCCAACCGTCGTGCTCGCCGCGCCGAGTCCGGCGACGCCGGTCGCGTGCTGCGCGGCGGCGTTGCGGTAGTCCGACGCCGCGGCACCCGTCCAGTTGGAGGTCTGCGCGGTGGTCGAGTTCCCGTACGAGCCGGCCAGGCCGGTGATGTCCTGCCCTGCGTTGCCGAAGTCCTGCGACCCCGACGTGACCGAGTCCGCGTTGCCGCCCTGCAGCTGGCTGAGCCCATCGGTGAGAAACGACACGAAGGGCGTGAACCAGCCGAGACCGGCCGAAGCCAGCCCGGACAGCGGGTCGGCCGTCGAACCGAGCAGGCCCAGCGAGCCGCCCGACCCGCCGAGTTCCGGCGACACCCAACCGTTGCCGCGCACCGCATCGTTCGTCGACGTCAGGTCGGCCACCATCTGGGCGGTGTTCGTGCCGGTCATTGGGGCGACTCCCGGTTCAGGTTGGTGGCGTTGGTCTGGTCGACGTTCTGATAGCGGGCGGCGGTGCGGCTGACGCCGGTGCTCATCTCGGCCACGGAGGACGACGCGTTCGTGATCGTGTTCGCGACGTGCGTCATGGCGCCCTGCAGGCCGGACGTGAGGAACTGGGTGAACGGGCCGAGCGCGAGGTCGGCGAGGCCGCTCGGCAACCGCCCGCCGATGCCGGACAGTTGGTCGGCGAAGTCGCCGACGGTGCCGGCGTGCCCGTGGAGCTGCGCCGGGTCTACGTCAAACTGCGTCACGGGTGATCTCCGGTGGGTTGTCGGAGTAGTCGTCGTCGCGGCGGTTGATCACCGGCGCGCCGGCCGGCAGATACTGCCTGATCACGTCCAGCGTGGGGCCCGGACCGAAGCACTCGGTCGCGATGCCTGCGATCTGAGTACTGACCGCGTGCCGCGCCCGCCGCGTGGTGTCCAGGATGAGCCGCGCCAGTTCGTCCGATTCGAGCCTGCGGGCCGAGGGTGTCAGGATGAGACCCTCCAGCGCGCCCCCCGCGCCGACGGTCACCGTGACCTCACCTCGGGACGAGGTCGACGTCCTGCTGACCTGCCGCAGCCGGGCGCCGGCCTCGTTGGCACGGGCCGCGATGTCGGTGAGCCGCTTGTCGTACTGCGCGAGCCACTGTTCAGGTTCCATCGTGTCCCCTTCTGGCGATCATGGCGAATTCGTCGAGCGCGAGCCGCATGTCGTTCGGCCGCAACGGGTTGACCGAAAGCCACCCGTCGGCAGCGCGGTTGACCCGCACCCTGCCGTGTGGACCGTCCAACCAGGACAGTTCGGCCGAGGACCTGGTGGCCTCGTCGGTGCCGCGGCGGGTCGCGCCGAGTTGGCCACTGCCGGTCAACTCGGGCAGCACCCCGCCGAGTTCGTCGAGCACGCCCGGATCGGCACGGTCGTCGGGTGGCAGCGTGATCGGCACGGTCCGGGCCGCCGCGACATCGGGCACCAGTCCGATCAGCTCGTCGGCCAGCGCGTTCTGCGCGACCCGCCGGATCCGCACCCCGGCCTTCGCCTGGGCGCCGGTCAACGGCTGGCCGCAGATCAGCGCCCAGGACCGGTAGACCATGGCCACGACACCGACCACCGAACCCGGGCCGGCCAGTACCAGATCGACCGTGCCCCGGTACTCGCGCAACGCCGTGACCAGTTCGGCCGCGACGCCGAGCGGCCCACGCCGGCCGGCCAACCCGCGTACCCGCAGGGTCACGCCGGCCGCGGCCAGCAGCACCTCCCGCTCCCCCGCGATCCGGCCGAACTCGGGCACCCGCAACGGAAACGGGAACCGCACGCCAGCGTGTGCGGCCAGCAGGTCCAGCTCGACGAGTCCGAAGTGGACACCGTGGTTCCCGGTACGGGTCTGCCGTACGCGCACGGCGGTCACCTGGGCGGGATGGTTGGGAAAAGTCATTGCCGCGTCCCCCCGTCGGTGAGCCGCCAGGTGACCTCGCTGTCCCCGTCCTGATACCGGTTCACCGTGTCCCGCAGCGCCTGGTGATAGTTGGCCAGTTCGGTGTCGGCAGCGCTGACCTCGCCGGTGAGCCCGGCGGGGCCGGCCGCCTCGCGCAGTCGCGACGAAAGGTGCAGCGCGGTCGGCGCGGTGCCGAGCAACGGCTGGTGCCCGGCCAGCCGTTGCGCCGACGACACCAGGCCACTGGTCCCCGCACCAATGTCGACCAATGCCTTGACCTGTGCGATCAGCTCGTCGGTCCGGAGCTGAAAGTCGTTGGATGACTTTCTAGCGGCCACCGTCGTGCTCCTTGTCCGTGTCGTCCCCGATGACCGCCACCGTGGCCCGTCCGTCCGGCATGAAGAACCGGCTGTCCGGGTTGGGCAGGGTGTTGCGGTGGTCCCGGTCGTCCTCGCGGTTCGCCGACCGCGCCATGACCGGCGGAAAGAAGCCACCGGCGCCCGTGGCGCGTTCCGCGGCCAGCGCGGACTGCAGGGCGTCCTCCGTGGCAAGCACGCTCTGCACCGGGCCGACACCGGACGCCCCGCCTGAACCGAGTGGGACGCCCCCGGTCAACCGGGCCCACGGCACACCACCGGCCATGCCCGCACCGCTGGATGGCCCGCCGCCGGAGAACGCGGCCGGGCTGGTTGTCGCCTGGCTGGTTGTCGTCGCCGCAGCCCCGTCCACCTGAAAAGTCCTGGACTTCGTGGCGTCGGCTTGCGCCGGCACTACCTGATTGCCGCTATTGCGAAGGCTTGCTTCGTAGCGCTGCATCACCCGCACCGCCTCGGCCTTGGCCATGCCCGCCGTGGCGTCGCCGGTGAACAGCCGTGCGGCGCCGACGGCCACCGCCTGCAGCGGCGGCAGCGGTCCGGCACCGACGGCGCTCGTCATCAGCGTGAGCGGGTCCGGCGGCGGCGGTGGCATGGTGTGCCGCGCCAGGGCAAGCGCGTCGCCGGCCCCGCCGACCGCCTTGCCGACCGCGCCCGCCCGCGCACCGACGTTCCAAATCCGGTCGCTGAGCTCGGCGAGCCGGTCCGCGGCGGACTCGGCCGCCCGACCCTGCCAGTTCGACCGCAGCGCCGTCCCCTGGCCGCGCAGGGCGTCCGCGAACCCGGTCAACGCGGTGCCGTGTCGCTCCCACTCGGCGGCGACCGCGCTGACATCCCCGACGTCCGCGCCCTGCCACAGCATGTCGTACAACTGCTTATGGCTGTACGCGTTCCAGGTCGTGTCGCCGGGCGGGGTCGACGCGCCGAAGAAGTCCGCCCACACGCTGTCCAGGCCGTCGGTCAGTGTCCCGGTCAGCGACGGGAGCGGGCCGTCCGGACTCAGCGCCGTGGTGACCGCGCCCGTCAGTTCGTCAGCACCTTCGATCACGTCGCCGACGGTGGTCCGGTCCCGGTTCGCAGACCAGGCCAGCGCACCGGCCATCAATGTCCGCCGGCGAATAGCCGCAGGTCAGCCGCGATCGGTCAGGTGAGCCTGGAGGCGGGCGTGCCGAAACTGGTAGACCGCGCCGACCTGGCGCAGCACGCCGCGCCGGCACGCGTCGTCGAGGAAGCCAGCCACCGACCACGGCAGCCGCCCGGTCAGTGGCAACCAGACCCGCGCGAAGACCAGCCACCGGCCCCACGCGGTCAGGCTGGCCCCGATCGCGAGTCCGAACACCGGGCCCAGCACGAGGTCGAGCAGGAAGCCGGCCGGTAGGACGTGCCCCAGCTTCAGCGTGACCACCAGCAGGTGGGCCAGCCCGAGCACGAGCCCCCAGCCGGCGAACTGGACCACCACGGTCGCCCGGTTGGTGCGTAGGAGGTCGGCCGGGCTCACGGCGGATCTGACGTCGATCGGGGCTTCGAGCCCGGCCGCCAGGCCCCACCCGAGGCCGCACAGCGTCCCGAGGCCGGCCCCGGTCGCGAGCCCGCCGAGGAACCCGAACCCGGCCAGGCCGATGGGGTTGAGGCCGGCCGCGCTGACCAGCCCCAGCATCAGCCCGAGGCCGACCCCACCGACGAACCCGATCATGAGCCGGGGGCCGAACCTTGCCCGCAGCCGGCGCGCCCCGCCACGGGCTCGCAGCCGGACGCGTGACGGCTCGAACGCCCCGCCGCCGAACCGGAGCGCGGCACCGTGCGTGAGCCCGAAGGCCAACCCGAACCCGAGCCAGTTCTCCAGCGCGATCAACAGGGCGTTCCCCAGCCCGAGCCCGGCGGCGGGCGTGTCCACCAGCCAGACGAGCAACCCGCTGAGCAGCCCGACCCCCAGCCCGGTCACGAGCCCGACGACGAGCATGCGCGAGGCGCGGCGCATCGCGATGCCCAGCTGCCACCAGGCGACATCGTGGGTGCCGAGCCGGTCAAGGTGCCGCGCGAGGTACCCGAGCCAGCCGCGCACCCGCTCGGGATCCCAGCGCTCGTGCCGGTCCCGGTAGACCGTGGGGATGAAGCTACCCAGCAGATGATCTTCGAGGTCGTACTGGCTGCCGAACCGATCGGTGTCCAGCAACTCCGCCGGGTCGCGGCCGGCGGGGTCGCTGTAGACGGCGCGGGCCAGCCCGACCATCAGCGGCGTGGTCAGCACCGCGCGCAGATTGACGCCGGCCGGGCGGGCCGGGTGGTCACGCAACTCGGTCAGGACGGGATCCCACGCGGTCGCACCGTTGGATCCGCGTGTGGTTCTCGGCAAGTAGTTGGCCAGGTCGGGCACGGTCAGATCGGTCAACCGGACAGCCGCGGCGGCGGTCAGCGGATCGGTTCCGGCCACGCTCCGGTACTCGCCGGGGCGGCTGGTCAGCAACAGCGGCAGGGTGGTTGCGTTGAGCGCGTCGAGCGCGGCCCGGTGCAACCCCTCGGCCAGCTCGTCGAACCCGTCCAGCACCGGCAGGATCCGACCGGCCTCGACCAGCAGGGCGGCCAGGTTCGCGCGGTCCTGAGTGCTCGCCGCCAGCCCCGGATGATCACGCACCAGCTGACCGGCCAGCCAGTCGCGGAACCCGGTGGTTGCCGGGTTCCAGGAGCCGAGGCTGAACACCACCGGAACAGCGCCGCCACGAGGGCGCGTAGTCAGCAGGTCGAGGACGAACCGCACGGCCAACACCGACTTGCCCGATCCCGCCCGGCCGAGCACGACCAGCCGACCGGACGGTATCCGCCGGTAGACGTCGGTGATCCCGGGCAGGTGACCGGCCAGATCCAACGGTGTGGCCGACTCGCCCGGCGAAACGCGGCAGATGTTCTCCCAGTGATCCATCACGTCGTCCGGCGCCAACTGCCAGCCGACCGGCAGCGGGAAAGGGTCCTGGATCCGCCGTAGCTCCTCCTCCCGGCCCCAGCGCGCGGCGACCGCGTGCGCGAGATCATCGGCGGCCTCGGCCAGCCTGGCGTCGAACGCCGATTCCGGTCGGATTCCGTTGACACGGAACGAATCCGGCGACCCGTCGGCGACCGCCAGCATCGTGGCCCGCTCGTCCGGCTCGAGTTTCAGCGCGTCGGCGAGCAGTCGCACCGTGTCCAGCTGCGGATTGGCGCTCTCGCCGGTCTCCAGCCGTCGAATGGTCCGCACTGCCAAGCCAGAACGTTCCGCCAGATTCTCCTGTGTCAACGCCTTCTGCTGCCGCAGCCGCCGAAGCAGCACACTGAACTGGCTCGTCACACATCGCACCCTATCGAGCACTGCCAGCCACCGTGTGGGACTGACCGCATTAGATCGGGAAGTGGCCGCGGCGCCAGTGCCAGTGCTGGCCGGCTTTCAGGTGGTCGACGATCGCGCGCTGCAGCAACGTGCGGCGCGGCAGTTGGTCGAGCGGTGTGGTCAGGGTGCGGAACACGAACCGCAGCACTTCGACGTCGCAGTCCAGCCCTTCTGGCTCCTCGTAAGGCTCCAACTCGAACCTTCGCTGGAACCGGACGATGTTGGAGTCCCCTGGCAGGTACTCCAGCAGCTGCGGGTCGAGCAGCCACGAGCCGCAGGAGAACTCTGTGTAGTGCTCACCGGGAAAGTGGCGCGGGAAGAACGCGCGGGCCTGGTCGAGCGACGCCGCGACCGCTTCCGGGGTCATCGGCCCCGTCTCGGGGACGTGCAGGCTGATGGCGGTGTCACCGCGCTGGTGGTGCAAGCGGCCCAGCTCGTAGACGCCGCCACGCGCGTGCAGCGTCAGCCAGCTCTGCATGACCGGCCAGCCCTCGCGGTGCATTCGCCGGTCGACGTCGAGGTTGCGGCCGAGGTCCGCGAGGGTCGCCCACGACACCGCGTCGGCGATGCCGTGGTCGCGGTGGTACCCCGTGACGACGCCGGCCAGGGCCAGGTACGCGTACACGTACAGATGCCGCCAGGCGAGGCCCCGGTCGCGCGGTAGCTCCGGACCGGGCGACAGCCAGTCATGGCCCCCGAGATCGGCGCGGACCAAGGCGATCGTCCGGTCGAGCAGCCAGCGTAGCTCCAGGGGCCACAGCGGAGAGCCGGGGTCGGGCCAGCCCGCCATGATCTCGGCAGCGTCGTCCGGCCGCACCGCGAGCCGGTCGAGGATCGCGGGCGCGTCGGCCTTGGCGGGCAGCGGAGCCGACGGCCGGTCGCCGGCGAGCCGGTGCACGCGGTCGAT
>DATBCR010000369.1:0-10860 GCA_036270375.1 Pseudonocardiaceae bacterium
CGATGCCGATCAGCAGCACTGTGACCAGCGCCGAACCGACCCGGCCGAGGATCGACCTGGTCAGCAGCGCGTGCGTCCGGCCGGTGGTGGAACCGAGGTAGGCCGCCGGCAGCGCGTACAACAGGTACGCGACGGCGCCGACCGCGCCGGCCGCAACCGCCCGCACCAGTGAATATCCGGCGTCGTGGTACTGGAAACCCAGAAATAGATACGTGAATCCGGCGGCCAGGGTGATCCAGAGGGACAGGAAGTGGTACCGGGAACGCCGTTCGGTCAATGGCACCACGCCGATACGACTGGTGGAGTAATCATGCGCGACGCCGCGTTGCAGGGTGGTCGAGACATCGGTGGCTTGCTCTGTCTTGTTCACATGTGCTCGTTTCACTCAGGATTCGCACAGCCTACGGAAAAACTGCAAGTTGCCCAACCTCGGGCCTATTAGTTTTCCGGAGGTGACCTCCGTTTACCGTTGACACGTCCGGTATCCGGACGTGATCGACTCCGGGTCGGTCCTATCTCCCGAAGATCGTGAAAACGGCAATCCGGACCCCGGGTGTCGACAGTCGGTGCACCGGTGCCGATCGCCTGGTGTTTTCGGTCGAAGCAGACGCGTCCGGACGCGTCCGATGATCCACAAGACCCGCTCTGACCTGCGCTGATGCCCCTATGCTCTGGCTCATGCGCAGGTCAGGCCTTGCGCCGGTGATAGCCGTCACAGTTGAATAACGGTCATCCGTTTACCTCTGGGCGACCAGTTTTCCAGGCGGTAACGTCCCCTCGACGGGCAGAGTAAGCGCTTACCGTTATCGACCCAGCCGGAGGCCAGTGCATGGAAACCCCCGACGGTGGCCCGCCGAGGACGCTGACGATCTACGACGTCGCGCGGCGGGCCGGCGTGTCGATCGCCTCGGTGTCCCGGGTGCTCAACGGGCGCAACAGCCCGCGCCCGGAAACCCGGGAGCGGGTGCTGGCCGCGGTGCGCGAACTCGGTTTCGTGCCGGACGGCGCGGCGCGCGCACTGTCCAACCGCCTGAAGGAAGTCGTCGGGGTGGTGTTCCGGCGGACGTCGGACATGCCGGACGACGCGTTCTCGGACGAGGAGGAGAGCCTGCTGTTCGCCGACGTGATCAACAGAGGTATCGAGGCCGGCGCCCGCACCCGCGGGTTCGACCTGTTGATGAGCACGGTCGACGTGTTCGACCACAGCCCGCACGCCCGGATCACCTCCATCGCCGGCAAGAGTGACGGCCTGATCCTGCACGACCAGGTGCTCAGCCCGGTCGGCATCGTCCGGGTCGCCCAGCGCACGCCGGTGGTCACCCTTGCCGGCACCCCGACCCCGTCCAGCGTGAACGTCCGCAGCGACAACGCGGCCGGCATGCGCGAACTGACCAAGCACCTGCTCGTCGACCACGGCTACCCGACCGTCGCCTACCTGGCCGGTCACGTCGACAGCCCGGACAACGTCGCCCGTGCGGAGGCGTTCGAGGTGGTCGTCGGCGAGATCGGCATCGAGGCGTGGACCGGCGAACTCTGGCGCGGCAACTACATGGCGGCCGGCGGTGC
Source organism: Pseudonocardiaceae bacterium (assembly GCA_036270375.1). GTDB lineage: Bacteria > Actinomycetota > Actinomycetes > Mycobacteriales > Pseudonocardiaceae > DATEPR01. Next base: position 1,567 of record DATBCR010000369.1, read on the forward strand.
CAAGGTGATCAGGGACATCCTGCACCGCAACCTGCCGCTGCCGAGGGCGATCGTCTGCGCCAACGACCAGACCGCGATCGGTGTCATGTACACGCTGGCGAAGCACGGCATCCGGGTGCCGCAGGACGTCGCGGTCACCGGTTTCGACGACATTCCCGTCGCCCGCCACCTGCACCCGCAGCTGACCACGTGCCGCCAGCCGATCCAGAAGCTCGGCGCGACCGCGTTCGACGTGCTGTATTCGATGATCAGCGGCGAGGGCAAGCCGGACACCGAAGTCGTGCTGCCGACCAGCCTTGTGATCCGCGGCAGCTGCGGCTGCCAGGTCGAGTCCGCACCGCCGTGGGAGGCGAGCCTCGGATGATCCACTTACTCCGACGCCTCGGGTTCTACGTGCTGACCGCGTGGGCCGCCGTCACCGTGAACTTCTTCATCCCGCACCTCATGCCCGGCGATCCGGTGCAGAACCTGATCGCCCGCCAGCAGGGCAAGTCCAGCCCACAGGCCGTCGAGGCGCTGCGCATCCAGCTCGGCCTGACCGGTGACCAGTCGCTGTGGCCGCAGTACCTGCACTACTGGAGCCAGCTTTTCCACGGCAGTCTCGGCATATCCACCAGCTTCTTCCCTGCGCCCGTGTCCACCGTGCTCGGCACGGCGCTGCCGTGGACGATCACGCTGGTCGGTGTGTCCACAGTGATCAGCTTCCTGGTGGGCACGATCGTCGGCATCATCGTGGCCTGGCGACGCGGCTCGTGGATGGACGGTGTGCTGCCGGTCGCCACGTTCTTCCAGGCGGTGCCGTACTTCTTCTTCGCACTGCTGGTGTTGATCATCCTGGGCAGCGATCTCGGCGCGTTCCCCATCAGCGGCGGCTCGGACCAGGGGGTCGATCCCGGGTTCAACTGGCCGTTCATCTCCAGCGCGCTTTACCACGGGTTCCTGCCGATGCTGACCATCGTGGTCAGTTCGATCGCCGGCTGGATCCTTGGCATGCGCAACATGATGGTCACCACGATGGACGAGGACTACGTGCTGGTCGCGCAGGCCAAGGGCCTGCCGACCCGCCGGGTGATCGGCTACGCGGCCCGCAACGCGGTCCTGCCGAACGTGTCGGGTTTCTCGCTGTCGTTGAGTTTCGTGGTGTCCGGCGCGCTGCTCACCGAGATCGTGTTCTCCTATCCCGGCATCGGCTTCCAGCTCCTCAACGCCGTGCAGGCCGAGGATTTCCCGTTGCTGCAAGGGATCTTCCTCGTCATCACGTTCGCGGTGCTGGCCGCGAACCTGTTCGCCGACGTCGTATACGCATTACTCGACCCGCGCACCCGGCAGGAGGGCTGACCGCATGTCCATCCAGATCGCGGCCGAACCGGGCACCGCGCCCCCACCCGCCACACCGCCATCGGCCCGAGGTATCAGCCGAGCGGTGATGCTGCCCAGGTCCCCGAAGATCCTGATCGGCCTCGGCGTCCTGGTGTTCTTCGTACTACTCGCGATCATCGGCCCGTGGCTGGCGCCGGACGATCCGAGCGCCACCAGCGCCGACCTGCTGGCCGGGCCGTCCGGCGCGCACTGGCTCGGCACCACCCAGGCCGGCCAGGATGTGCTCTCCCAGTTGCTGATCGGAGCTCGTAGCATCGTGGTGGTCGGCTTCCTCGCCGGGATCATCGCCACCGTGCTGTCGGTCGTCATCGGGGTCAGCGCCGGCTACTTCGGTGGGCTCGTCGATGACCTGCTTTCCATGCTGACCAACGTGTTCCTGGTCATCCCGGGCCTGCCACTGCTCATCGTGATGGACTCCTACCTGCCGCGCGGCACCGGCTCGAACTCGTTGGTGATCGCGCTGATCGTCAGCCTCACCGGCTGGGCGTTCGGCGCGCGGGTGCTGCGAGCGCAGACGCTTTCCTTACGCAGCAGGGACTACGTGGCGTCGGCGCGGGTGATCGGCGAGCGACGGCTGCGCATCATCGGCACCGAGATTCTGCCGAACCTGATTGCGATCGTCGCGGCGTCATTCGTGTTCACCGTGCTGTACGCCATCGGCACGTTCGTCGCGCTTGCCTTCCTCGGCGTCGTCGATCCGTCGCACTGGAGTTGGGGTTCGATGCTGTTCTGGGCGGAGGCGAACAACGCGGCGCAGGTCAACGCGTGGTGGTGGTTCCTACCGCCGGGCATCAGCATCGCGCTGCTGGGCACATCGTTGGCACTGCTCAACTTCGGCATCGACGAGTTCATCAACCCACGGCTGCGGGCGGCCGGGCTGTCCCGCAAGGTGGCCCGCGCGGCCGGCCTGCCGCGGCGCATCCGGTTCGGCCTGACGCCGGTGATCGGCAGGAGGACGGGCCGGTGACCGATCTCGTCCTTGACATCCGTGACCTGAGTGTGGACTACGGCATCGGTGACAACGCCGTGCACGCCGCGGTCGGCGTCGACCTCGCGTTGCGCAAAGGTGAGGTGCTCGGCCTCGCCGGCGAGAGCGGCAGCGGCAAGTCCACGCTGGCGTACGCGGTGACCCGACTGCTGCGGCCGCCGGGCGTGATCACCGGTGGCGAGGTCTGGTTCCACGGTGAGGACGGCGAGGTGGACCTGCTGGCCGCGGACGCGGACGTGCTGCGCAAGCTGCGCTGGCAGGAGATCTCGGTGGTGTTCCAGAGCGCGATGCACTCGCTGAACCCGGTCTACACCATCGGCCGGCAGCTCACCGACGTGTACGAGGTGCATCGGCCCAACCTGAGCCGGACGGCCCGCCGGGACCGCGCGGTGGATCTGTTGCGGATGGTCGGCATCACCGGCGACCGGCTCAACAGCTACCCGCACGAGCTGTCCGGCGGTATGCGGCAGCGCGTGATGATCGCGATGGCCCTCGCGCTCGAACCGCGCATCGTGATCATGGACGAGCCGACGACGGCTCTGGACGTGGTGACACAGCGGGAGATCATGTCGGAACTGATCGGCCTGCGGGACCGGCTCGGCTTCGCCGTTCTGTTCATCACGCACGACCTGTCCCTGCTGATCGAACTGGCCGACTCGATCGCCGTGATGTACGCGGGCCGGCTGGTCGAACGGGCACCGGCCGCGTCGCTGTTCCGGGCGCCACGGCACCCGTACACGTTGGGGCTGCTCAACTCCTTCCCGTCGCTGCACGGCGCGTGGCGGAAGATGACCGGCATTACCGGCTCGCCGCCGGACCTGCGGCATGTGCCGTCCGGCTGCCCGTTCCACCCGCGCTGCCCGCATGCCGTCGACGTGTGCCACACCAACCAGCCGGCCCTGCTGGAACTGCAACCCGGCCGGTCGACCGCGTGCTGGCTGCACGACGGCGTGCACACACCACCGGCCGAACTGGTATTGCCGGAACCGTTCGTGGGGAGGATGTCATGACGGCCGAAGTGCGGTCTCCGGCCGAGGAGACGACTGTTCTCCTGGCGGCACGTGGCCTCACCAAACACTTCCCGCACCGGGAGCGCCGCCATCCGTTGCGCCGCTTGTCCGTTCGGGCCGTCGAGGACGTCACGCTCGACCTGGCCGCCGGCACCGTCACCGCGGTGGTGGGGGAGAGCGGTTCCGGCAAGTCGACCCTGGCCAGGATGCTGGCCCGACTGATCGTGCCGACCGCGGGCGAGGTGCTGCTGCACGGCGTGCCGACACCGCCCGGCGGGGTGCGCCGCGACTACAGCCGGCAGGTCCAACTCGTGTTGCAGGACCCGTTCTCCTCGCTCAACCCGGTGCACAGCGTGCGTTACCACCTGGCCCGCCCGCTGGTGATCCACCGGCTGGCCGAGCGCGGCGCCGACCTGGACCGGTCGATCCGGGAGTTGCTGGACCGGGTCGCGCTGACCCCGGTGGAGACCTTCATCGACAAGTACCCGCACGAACTGTCCGGCGGACAGCGACAGCGGGTCGCGATCGCCCGCGCACTGGCCGTCCGGCCGGACGTGCTCATCGCGGACGAACCGGTCTCCATGCTGGACGTGTCCATCCGGCTCGGCGTGCTCAACCTGCTCGCCGACCTGCGGGACACCGAGGGCCTCGCGATTCTCTATGTCACACACGACATCGCGTCCGCCCGCTACCTCGCCGACACCATCGCCGTGATGTACGCCGGCCGGGTCGTCGAGTCGGGCCCCGCTGCCGAGGTGACCGACAACCCCGCCCACCCGTACACCCGGCTGCTGTTGCGTGCCGCGCCCGACCCGGACCGGATCGAGCCGCACGTGACGACCGGCCGGGGTGCGCCGCCGAGCCTGGTGCGCCCGCCGGCCGGCTGCCGGTTCCACCCCCGCTGTCCGCATGTGATGGACGTCTGCCGGACCACCGCGCCACCGGACCTCTCGGTCGCGGCCGGTCACGTCAGCGCGTGCTGGCTGCACGAGACGACTGATCGCCCCGTTGCGGCGAACGGGGAGGCTGGATGAGTGGACCGCGCGGCGGGATCAGCCGCGTTCGACCCGAAACCCGGTGCGCGAGGGGTGGTTCAGACCGCCCCGGACCGGAAACTCACCGCACGCGCCGGCGGTGATGTCTGGCAACGATATGGGGCCCGGCCGACTCGTGCCGTGCCCGGCAGTAACAGACCCCGACACGGTCGTTGCATTCGAGGTCGGCATTGATGCCGGCCGAACCACATGGAGCTTACCCAATGCTACGCAGAACTCTTACCGGACTGCTGGTGATGTCCGTTGCACTGATGGGCGCTGCGGCCTGTTCCTCCGGCAGCAAGACGGCGGCGTCGAGCGGTGACAACTCGACACTCGTCATCGAGGACAATCCGGTCTCGCCGTTCACCAGGGACTTCAACCCGTTCGACACCAACGACACTGCCTTCGAGGTCAACGCCCAGGGCATGATCTATGAGCCGCTGCTGCAGTTCAACGCGCTGAAGCCGGGCACCATCTACCCGTGGCTGGCCAAGGCGTACAAGTTCAGCGCCGACGGCAAGACGATCACGTTCAACCTGCGCGACAACGCCAAGTGGAACGACGGCCAGGCGTTCAGCAGCAAGGACGTGGCGTTCACGTTCAACCTGATGAAGCAGTACAAGGCGATCAACACCAACGGCATCACCCCGACGAACATCAGCGCGCCGGACGCCAACACGGTGGTGCTGACGTTCGACACGCCGCAGTACACCAACCTGTTCTTCATCGCATCGGCATACATCGTGCCGCAGCACATCTGGTCCACCGTCGGCGATCCGTCCAAGTGGGCGGACACCGACCCGGTCGGCACCGGTCCGTACAAGCTGGCCAAGTTCAGCTCGCAGGGCTTCACCCTGTCCAAGACCGGCACGTACTGGCAGCAGGACCAGGTGCACATCGCGAACCTGAGCTTCCCGTCCTATGTGGCCAACAACACCGCGAGCCTCGCGCTGGCGCAGGGCGCGATCGACTGGGGCGGCAACGACATCGCGAACATCCAGAAGACGTTCGTCGCGGCCGACCCCACTCACAACAAGTACTGGTTCGCGCCGGTGAACGTGGTGACGCTGCAACTCAACACGACGCGTGCGCCGCTGAACGACGCGGCCGTCCGCAGGGCGATCAGCGCCGGCATCGACCGCCAGCAGCTCTCCACCATCGGTGAGACCGGCTACGAGCCGCCCGCGACCTCGTCCGGCGGCCTGCTGCTCAAGGGCGTCGACGACAAGTACCTCGACCCGACCCTGAAGAACGACCTGAACCAGGACAAGACAAAGGTCACGACGCTGCTGACCGGTGACGGCTGGGCGATGGTCAACGGAAAGTGGACCAAGGGCGGCAAGACCCTCAAGTTCACCATCGAGGACCCGTCGTCCTATTCGGACTACTTCGAGAACGACAGCCTCATCTCGCAGGAGCTGAACTCGCAGGGCTTCGACACCACGGTCAACGGCACCACGCCGGACACCTGGACCAGCGACTACAACACCGGCAACTTCGACGCCACGGTGCACTGGGGCAACCAGGGACCGTCGCCGTACTACCAGTACGACAACTGGCTGGACTCGAACCTGACCGCGGCGATCGGCACGGCGGCGACCGGTGACCAGAGCCGCTACAACGACCCGAACGCCCAGGCCGCGCTCGCCGAGTTCGCCGGCAGCAACGACCAGGCGACCCAGACCGACGCGCTGAACAAGCTCCAGCAGATCGTCGCGCAGCAGGCACCGGTGATCCCGTTGCTGTACGGCGCTTCCTGGGACGAGTACAGCACCAAGAAGTTCACCGGTTGGCCGACGCCGGACAACGCATACATGAACCCGACACCCAACTCGCCGTTCATGTTGTACACAATCCTGCAGCTCCGCCCGGTGTCCTGACCGCCGACACTAAATCGCATAGAGCGGCTCCCGCCCCGGCCGGCAACGGCGGGGCGGGAGTGCGCCGCGCGACGAAGGGGAGATCGTAATGACTGTCGTACGGCCGGACATCGACGAAGCCGACCGGACCGCCGCCCGGTCGACCAACGGCACGTTCCCCAGTGGCTTCCTCTGGGGTTCGTCGACGGCCGCCTACCAGATCGAGGGCGCGGCGGCCGAGGACGGCAGGACACCGTCCATCTGGGACACGTTCGCCCGGAGACATGGTGCGGTGCGCAACGCCGACACGGGCGACATCGCGGCCGACCACTACCACAGGTTCACGGAGGACGTCGCGCTGATGGCCGAACTCGGGCTGTCCGCGTACCGGTTCTCGCTGTCATGGTCGCGGGTGCGGCCGGAGGGGAGTGGGCCGGTCAACCCGGCCGGTCTGGATTTCTACGACCGGCTGCTGGACGAGCTGCTCGCCAACAAGATCAGGCCGCTCGTCACCGCGTATCACTGGGACCTGCCGCAGGCCCTTGAAGACGAGGGCGGCTGGACGAACCGGGACACCGCGTACCGGTTCGCCGAGTACCTGGGGATGGCCGCGGAGCGGCTCGGCGACCGGGTTTCGGCGTGGACAACGGTGAACGAGCCATGGTGTTCCGCATTCCTTGGTTATGCGTCGGGTGTGCACGCGCCTGGTCGGCGTGAGCCGGAGGCCGCTTTGCAGGCCACCCACCATCTGTTGCTCGCGCACGGCCTCGGTGTGGGTGTGCTGCGTAACACTGTGCCGTCAGACAAACAAACGTCCATTGTGCTCAACCTGCATTCGGTCCGGCCGGCCTCACCGTCGGCCGAGGATACTCGCGCGGCGGAGCGGATCGACACGCTCGGCAACCGGATCTTCTTGGAACCGTTGCTGCGTGGGGCATATCCGGCTCAGGTGTTCACCGACACGGCGGACATCACGGACTGGTCGTTCGTTCAGGACACGGATCTTGCGGAGATCTCCCGGCCGATCGACCTGTTGGGTGTCAACTACTACACGCCGACGTTGGTGGCGGCCCGCCCGGCCGGCGCACCGCCTATTCGGGAGGACGGGCACGGGGCCAGTGCCAGTTCCCCGTGGGTCGGTGCGGATGATGTCGACTTCCTGCGGCCGCCGGGCAGTCGGACGATGATGCAGTGGTCGGTCGATTCGACCGGCCTGTACGACGTGCTGGCTCGGATCGGGCGCGAGTATCCGAACCTGCCGTTGGTCGTCGCCGAGAACGGTGCGGCATATGACGACTATCTGGATCCGAGCGGTCGGATCCGGGACAGTGAGCGGATCGGATATCTGCGGTCGCATGTGGCCGAGGTGCATCGGGCTATTGCGGCCGGCATTGACGTGCGTGGGTATTTCGTTTGGTCGTTGTTGGACAATTTCGAGTGGTCGTACGGCTATTCTCGGCGGTTCGGCATCGTGTACGTGGACTTCGCAACGCAGCGGCGGTGGCTGAAGGACAGTGCCCGGTGGTTCGCCGAGGTCACGTCGGCCAACGGATTGCCAGTGGAGTAGGGGTAGTCCGCCGGTGGGCCTGGTGCGGTCGGGTCTGCCGGCGGACTTGTTTCGCCTGGCCGGTTGTCGTCGGTCGGATCAGCCCGCGGACTGGGCGATGATCGGGGCGCAGCCGGTTGCTCGTCCGATCGAGTCGTTCAGCTTGGCCAGCAGCCGGCCGAGGGTCGTGCGGTCGTCTTCTGACCAGTCGCTGGTTACCGAGTCCAGGTTGGTGCGGCGCTGGCGGCGGACCTGGCGCATCACCGAGCGGCCGTCCGTCGTCGGGCTGATGATGCACGACCGGCGGTCGCCCGGGTTGATCTGCCGTTCCACCAGCCCCAGCTCCTTCATCGCGGACACCTGGCGGGTGACTGTGGAGCCGTCGAGGCCGATGGCGGCCGCGATGGTGTTGATGCTCGCCGGGCCGATCTTCTCCAGGGTGCGCAGCAGAAGGTAGCCGGCGCGGTCGAGACCGGCTTCCGCCTCCGGGGGGCGGCCGAGCATGGCGATGGTACGCGCCAGCCGCGTCATCTCTGTTTCGATTACGTCGACCGGGTCACCTGCCGCTACGTTGCGCAGACTGCGTCGTACTGACACGGCCGACTCACCTCTCCGGTACTTCCACGTGCGGTGGCCTACGTGTACGGTACAGACATATTGCCTGTATAGCACAGCGGTCACTGGTTCTGTTCGCGGCACTGAAACGGCAGGTAGTGACGGTACAACGACTCGATGTCGCGCAGCGTTGGCGGCATCGGCGGGTACTGCTGTGCCCGCCCGCTCGCCAACCACCCGTTGGCGCACGTTTCGAGCTGCGGCGCTCGATCATGCACAGCAGGATGGGCTTGCTGTCCGAACGGACGTGGAGGTTCTCGGTGGTGTCGGCACCTTGGCACGCGTATCGCGAGTGGTCGATCTCCATGGTTCGCCGCCTGCTGTCCATCTCTCCGCACAATGAGACGGATCCATCTCACGGTACCACGACCTCGCCGCTGGATCGGGTGGGGCAGGAAAACTTCTCCGTTGCCGCGCGCCTTCTGCCGCCGTCGTTCCGCCGGCATCTGTTGGCGGTCTACGTGTACGCGCGGCTCGTCGACGACATCGGCGACGAGGCCATCGGCGACCGGATCACCTTGCTGGACAAGGTGTCCCGCGATCTTGATCATATCTACGCCGGCCGGACGCCGGCACACGGGATGCTCTCCGAACTCGCCGTCACCATTCGCGCCTGTGATATCCCGCGCGAGCCGCTGGACGCGCTGATCGCGGCCAATCGGCAGGACCAGTTCGTGCACCGCCAGCCCACCTATGACGACCTGCTCGCCTATTGCGAGCTGTCCGCCAATCCGGTCGGCCAGCTGGTGCTGTACGTGTTCCGGGCGTCGACGCCGCGTCGGGTCGCGCTGTCGGACAAGGTGTGCACCGCGCTTCAGGTGCTCGAGCACTGCCAGGACGTGGCCGAGGATCTCGCGAA
>DATBCR010000370.1:0-22447 GCA_036270375.1 Pseudonocardiaceae bacterium
CGAACGGCGCGTCCCCACTGCCATCTTGGGACCTAATAGATATGGTCGCGGCCGGAGTGGAGTAGCCGTATACATCGCGCCTGGTCGACAGCGGTTCCCAGACCGCCATCCCTTTCCTGGTCAGCGAAAGAAGATCTTGCACAACCCTGATTATGCGAGGATCTATCGGCCCGCTAGCCATTTGCAAGACCTCCAAGGGTCGATCCTTGCGCAACGACAAGGTTTCCGAGTTCACCAGTCACGGCTGCAATCAATTCACGAACACGAGCAGTTAGAGAAGCAATCTCGTCATCCGTGCATCCGTCTATGTCCAGCTTGGCTTGACTGGCCGCAACAATGGACGACTGTATTGCTTTCATTACCTTCTTCTCGTTCGGCGACGACACGTTTAAGTGTCCTCGAACTTGCCCTGCTTGCCAACGCCAAGTTGACAACCATGTAAGCGTAAGGTCGATCGAACTTGATCGGATAGCACGGTCCAGCTCATCCTCAATCCTTACGAGCTGCGGCACAAGGACCAAAGGCTTGACCTAATTAGCTGTACCTTTGCGTATTCTGCTGAATCCCTGGCCGACTCTGCCGCGGACTTAGTCTTGCGGAGCTGCCAAAATGTTATCCCAAATCCGACGAGAGCGAGCGGTACTGCACCAATTGTTGAGATATGTTCTATCGCCGAATACAGGGATCCATCAGCCAGGATCACCAGGCCTCCCTACTGTCGGCTCGTCACTAGCCATACATGCTAGCCTACAGCCATCGCTTGGACGGCATGCCTGACGTAATGTGTCTGGTCCGACAGCTATCGTGTTTCCGGTTCGTCAATGGACACTCGTTGACATGAGATGTCCGTTATTGCTGCCGAATTTGGCTCTATGGGATCAAGGCGCGCCGCCGCCGGCGGCGCGCAGGCCGGTCGCGTTGGCAGATGTTCCCCGGCCGGCCCGGCACACCGGCCTGCCGCTCCGCTCACGGCCGGGCGCCGGGCGGCGCAAGCGCCCCGACTCGGCAGCGCCGCCGACAACGGCACGCAACACCCATCATCCCCATCGGGCACCAGCGACACACGTCAGCCGCTCCCAGTACGCCCTGGGATTGTTCAACACCGGCCCGCCGGCATCAATGGCGCTCCTTCGTCGCGTCGCTACGCGATGGTCGCAAGCGCCCACCATTGACACCGACGAGCCGGTGCTGACGGGCGGCAAGGGCGAGGGAGACGGCACCACTCCGGACCGTCCTCCACCCGACCGCCAGGAGGCGTCAGCCATGCGAGTCGACCGCCGGGTGAGCCCCAACCAGACGGCCTTGTGGACCGTGTACGAGCTGCGTAGTTGTCGCAGGTCGGAGACCATGCCTCCAGCAACATCCCAACAACATGCCCCGGTCAACAGGGGTCAATCCTGGCACCTGCCGGTTACAGTCGACCGCAGGTCGGAGCGTTTTCGCTGGTCAGCCCAGCTAACTTCCAAGCTGGTCATGCGGGTTCGATTCCCGTCACCCGCTCTCAGGCGCATTCCAGCACGTCAAATGGGGTGACGCATCGAGGCGAGGCGTCGTCCTGTCTCGGGGGTGTTAGGACGGCTTGGCTGGGTCGTCCGTTGTCAGTGGTTCTACTGGGCCGGCCAGGGACAGCATGGCTTCCCAGGTTACTGAGGCGCCCCAGGTTGTGCGGGCCCACTTGGATTCGTGGCGGGTCCATGTGTTTCCGCTGCTGTCTTTTACTGTTCTTAGGTTTTCTGGCATCGGGTCGCCGCTGGTTAGCATCGATACCTCCCTGGTCAGGGGGATCGTATGCGATGGCGGCTCGCATGTTGGGTGGTTAGCGTCAGTCCTGGGTCGGTTCGTCTGAGTCCGAGAACGACCAGCCGGTCCACCTGGTCACCTCGATGGCGATCACCGGGCCTGATGGCCGGCTTTCCTGGTATTGCGGGTATTTGGCCACCAGCAGGTCGATCGGGGTGGTCATGGCGGCCGGGTCGTCGACGACGGTGGCCGAACCGTCCGCTCTTGCCCACCAGAGCCTGGTCCACTCGTCCTCGTAGTGGTCCACCAGAACGGACACCGCTGGGGTTGTCCTGATGTTCCGCAGGCGACGCAAGTCCCTACTGGTTTTGGGTTTGTGGTCAACTGCGATGTATACAAAGGACTCAAGCACTGCGAAAACCACCGGTACCACGTGTGGGTGGCCGTCCGGGTCGACCGTCGCGAGGCGGGCTACGGACGCGGCGGCGAAGCGTTTGCGGGCCTCGTCGGGTGTCATGCTGGCTGGCAGACCGGGCACCAGTACAGGTTGCGGCCAGCCAAGTCCGCCTTGAGGATCGGCGTGCCGCACACCAGGCACGGCTGGCCGGTCCGCCGGTACACGTACACCTCTCCCCCGTGCCTGTCCCGCCGTGGCGCGCGGCCGGTCGCCCTCGGCTCGTGTTCCGGCCGTACGGTGTCGATTCGGCCGGTGCGCAGGCCGTAGCGCATCAGCGTCACCAGGTCGTCCCACATCGACTTCCACAGTGTCGCGTCGATCGTGCGGCTCTCGTGTAGGGGATGGATGCCGTGGCGGAACAGGATTTCCGCGCGGTACACGTTGCCGGCGCCTGCGATCACCTTCTGGTCCAACAACAACTGCGCGATCGGCACCTTGGAGCGGCTGATCCGGGCGAACACCCGGTCCGGGTCCGCATCTTTGCGCAGTGGGTCGGGGCCTAGCCGGGCGCGGATGGCGGCGATCTCGCTGTCGGTCAGGACTTCGCAGTTGTTCGGGCCGCGCAGGTCGGTCCAGTGTGTCGCGCCGACCATGCGCATCCGCACCATGCCGACCGGTGTCGCCTCGGGCACCTCGAACTCCGCGAACGTGCCGATCAGGCCGAGATGCACGTGCACGGTCAGATCCGGGCCGTAGACGTGGAACAGGTGCTTGCCGTACGCCTCGGCCCTGATCAGCACCTTACCGTCCACAAGGGACGCACCGGCCGCGAACCGGCCCTGCGGGCTGGACACTCCGACCGGCGCGCGGGCGTAGCGGCGCTGGTGCAGGCGCGCCAACCGGTGCAGCGTATGGCCTTCTGGCATCCGCGGTACCGCTCAGGATGCCGGCAGCGGCGGTGGCGTGCCGGTGCGCTCGTACTCGGCCAGCAGCTCGATCCGCCGCTTGTGCCGCTCACCCTCGGAGAACGGCGTCGCGAGGAACGCGTCGGCTATCTCGGTCGCCTGCTCGGGGCTGTGCATCCGGGCGCCGATCGCGACCACCTGCGCGTTGTTGTGCTCACGCGCCAATGTCGCCGTCTCGATGCTCCACGCTAGTGCGGCGCGGCAGCCGGGCACCTTGTTGGCCGCGATCTGCTCGCCGTTGCCGGAACCGCCGATCACGATGCCGAGGCCGGCCGGGTCGGCCAGGGTACGGAGCGCGGCTTCGACGCAGTACGGCGGATAGTCGTCGTCGGCGTGGTAGACCGCCGCGCCGACGTCGACCACATCGTGGCCCACGTTCTTGAGGTGCTCGACCAGGTGGACCTTCAACTCGAAGCCGGCATGGTCGGAGCCGATGTAGACACGCACAGCCGGAGTCTGCCATCCGGCGCGGGACCCGATCGAATCCAGGTGCCGCGGGCGGCGCCGGGGTGGCAGGGTGGCTGCCGTGGTCGACGCGGTCTACACGCAGGACGGGTTCGACATCCGGCTGGAATGGGGCGCGGCCGGGGTGACCGCTCTTGCCGACGCCTGCGCGGTGCTGGTGATCGTGGACGTCATGTCGTTCAGCACCGCCGTGGACGTTGCGGTCGGTCGGGGTGCGCGTGTGCTGCCGCTGCCGTGGCGGGACCAGCGGGCGGCCGACGCGGCGAAAGCGGCGGGCGCGGTGCTGGCGGGTGAGCGGTCGTGGACGTTGCGGCCGTCGTCGCTGCTGGATCTGCCGGCCGGGACGCTGCTCGCGCTGTCGTCGGTCAACGGGGCCACGTTGTGTGGGCTGGCCGCGACCGCCGGCGTGCGGGTGCTGGCCGGCTGTCTGCGGAACGCGCGGGCGGTGGCGGCCAGGGCGACTGACCTTGCCGACGGCCGGCCGATCGGCGTGATCCCGGCCGGCGAGCGCTGGAGCCTGGACGGCAGACCGCTGCGGCCGGGCATCGAGGACCTGTTGGGCGCCGGGGCGATCGTGGCCGCGATGCGCTCCGCAGGCAAGCTGTCGCCGGAGGCGAGTCTCGCGGCGACCGTGGCCCGTTCGGTCGGCGACGTCGGCAAGTCGCTGGCCGAGTGCACGTCTGGCCGTGAGCTGATCTCGTGGGGACACCGTGGCGATGTCGAACTGGCCGCGGAGGTGGACGTGAGCGATGCCGCGCCACTGCTGGTTGAAGGGGTGTTCGTCGGATGAGCGGGCGCTGGGTGGAGTTGGGCGACGGCGTGCTGGTGCGCCGGTACACCGAGTTGGACCAGTCGATCGGCCTCGTACTCGGCGACGGCGCATGCCTGGTTGTGGACACGAGGGGCGACCTCGTGCAGGGCGCCGAACTGGCGGCCGCGGTCCGCGAGGTGACCAGCGTGCCCTGGACGGTCGCCATCACCCACTCGCACTGGGACCACTGCTTCGGCACGGCCGAGTTCCTGCCGGCCGACGTGTGGGCGCAGGAAGGCTGTCACGCCGATCTGGTGATCAACGGCCTGAAGCAGCGGGACAACACCGTGCGTGCCTACCGGGAGCACGGCCGGCCGGAGGTGGCCGAGCGGATCGCGGCGGTCGAGCCGGTGCTGCCGAGCAAGCTGTTCCGGGATCGGGTCGAACTGTCGGTCGGCGGCCGGCGTGTCGTGCTCGCGTACTTCGGGCCGGGTCACACCGACAACGACATCGTGGTCCAGGTACCGGACGCGGGTGTCGTGTTCGCGGGTGACCTGATCGAGCAGGGCGCGCCGCCGGCGTTCGCGGACGCGTTCCCGGCCGCCTGGCCGACGGCCGTGGACGGCATCCTCGGGTTGGCGCCGACGGTGGTGCTGCCGGGCCACGGGGAACCGGTCGACGTCGAATTCGTGACCGCCCAGCGCGCGGAGCTTGCCCTGATGGCCCAACTGTGTGTTGATGTGGTCACCGATCGTCGCACCCTGGCGGACGCGACGCTGCGTTCGCCGTATCCGGCCGATGTGCTCCATACGGCTGTCGAGCGTGACCGGATAACTCGGGCAGACGCTGCCAAATAACCCAATCACACGCAACAGGTTCAGCCAAATGGGTGATAGCTGTCCGGGTCGTCGACGACAAACTGTTATCGAACAGGAACGCGACCGCGACTTCCGTTCACGTCCAGGTTCATCCGGGTATCGGGGCCCGCACGGAAACCGGAGTTGTCCATGCTGCATCCGTTCGTGCAGGCGGTCCCGTCGCCGCACGACGCAGGTGTCCGCCAAGTAGCCGCCCTGTCCGCCCGACTCGCCTACGCCGTGATGTGCGCCACGCTGTGCTGGGGCGTCCTGGTCACCACCGGCTGGGTGCACCGCATCACCGGCCGGCAGGCCACCCGCAACAGCCACATGGTGCTGGCCACCCTGACGCTGGCGTTCGGCGCCATCCACGTCCTGTCGTTCCTTTTCCTCACCGATGTGCGCTTCGGGATCGTCAAGCTGACCATTCCACTGGTGGACGGCGGCCTGCTGCGCCACGCCACCGGCATCATCGGTTTCGAGGTCATCCTGGCCATCGCCCTGTCCGTCGCGTTCCAGCGGCTGTTCAGCTATCGAAGATGGTTGTTCCTGCACCGGCTGGCCTACCCGGCCGTGGCGCTGCTCGTCCTGCACTCGCTGCTCGGCGCGATCGCCAACGGCCACCTGGAGATCCTCTGGCTCGGCGGCCTGACGTTCCTGGTGCCGACCGTGGTGCTCGCGGTGCTCCGGTTCGTCCCGTCACACGTGCTCGCCGACGCGGGACTCGTGCGGGAGGACGCGTGAAGATCCGCCGCCCGGGCGATCCGGAACTGCGCGTCACCGTCGACAACAACCGTTGCCACCGTTACGGAATCTGCCAGGCCGAGGCCGAAGGCGTGTTCCTGCTGACGTCCGACGGCCGGCTGCGCTACGACTCGCGCCCGCCCGCAAGCGAGCACGACGAAGTACTCGCGGCCGCCCGCTACTGCCCCATGCAGGCCATCATCGTGGAGAGACGAACTCGGTGAACAAGAACAAGACGACCCTCGCCGGCAAGACCACCAAGCGCGAACGCATCGTGGTCGTCGGCGCCGGCCTTGCCGGCCTGCGCGCCGCGGAACGGTTGCGCGAGCTGGATTTCAGCGGCGAAGTGGTGATCATCGGCGCCGAGCGGCGGCGGCCCTACCACCGGCCCGCGCTGTCCAAGCAGCTCCTAACCGGCGCGCTGCGGCCGCGTGACCTGACCCTGCGCAGCTACGTCCCGCTCGACGCGACCTGGCGGCGCGGCGCGTACGTGATGAAGCTGGACACCCGGCGGCACATGGTGGAACTGGCCGGCGAGGAGGAGATCCGCTACGACGGCCTTGTCATCGCGACCGGCGTGCAGGCGCGGCACCTGGCCGGCGCACCTCGGCACGATCCGAGGGTGCACGTGCTGCGCACCATGGGCGACGCGATCGCGCTGCAGCGCGGTCTCGCCGGCGGCAACGGCAAGGTGGTGGTGATCGGCGGTGGGTTCACCGCGGGCGAGGTCGCCTCCACCGCGCGTGAGCTCGGCTGCGACGTGACCATCCTGTCCCGGTCGAAAGTGTTGCTGGGCAAGGTGGTCGGCCGGGAGATGGGCGAGCAGATCGCCGAGTTGCACCGGGCCAACGGCGTGCGGGTGGAGCTCGGTGTTGAGGTCACGCACTGGCTGACGCAGCAGTGGGGCGTGAGCATGCACCTGAGCACCGGCAAGCTGGTTGTCGGCGGGACCGTGGTGCTCGCGGTGGGCAGCACGCCCGCCGTGCAGTGGCTGCGCGGTTCCGGGCTGACGCTCGAGGACGGCGTGCTGTGCCGGCCGACATGCCACGTGGTCGGCGCCAACGACGTGGTGGCCGCGGGAGACGTCGCGCGCTGGCCGAACCTGCGGTTCGAGGCGACACCGCGTCGGGTGGAACACTGGATGAACGCGGTGGACATGGGCCGGGCGGCGGCGGAGAGCCTGCTCGCCGGTCCGACCGCGGCCAAGCCGTTCACGCCGCTGCCCCGGTTCTGGTCCGAGCAGCACGGCATGCACCTGCAGGCGGCCGGCATGCCGGTGCTCAGCCAGGACACCATCCCGCTGGCGCGGCGGTCCGGTGGCCGAGGCATCACCGGGTATGTCCGCAATGGACGGTTGATCGGCATCATCGGCCGGGACAACCCGCGCGGCATGCTGCAGTGGACCGACGAACTCAAGCGCGAACTGCGGCGGTCGGAAACGCTGACCAACCCGCCGGTCCGGCCGTTCCAGCAAGAACAGCTCGCACAGTGGGATCCGCAGGTGCGGCCGTTCCAGCAGGAGCAGCCCGCGCAGTGGGATCCGTCGGTCGAGGAACTCAACGAGCTGTACGCGCAGTGACCCAGCGCGGGTGCCGGTTCGCGCCGGCACCCGCGCCTGGAGTCAGCGCTGGATGGACTTGATCTCGCAGAACTCCTCAAGGCCGAACCGGCCCAGTTCGCGGCCGTTGCCGGACTGGCGGTAGCCGCCGAACGGGGCGACCGGGTTGAACGCGCCGCCGTTGACGTCGACCTGGCCGGTGCGCAATCGCCGTGCCATCGCGATCGCACGGTCGTCGTCGGCCGAGAACACCGCGCCGGCCAGGCCGTAGACGGTCGAGTTGGCGATCGCGACCGCCTCGTCCTCGTCGCCGTACGGCATGATCGACAGCACCGGGCCGAAGATCTCCTCCTGCGCGATGGTCATGTCCGAGCGGACACCGGCGAACACGGTCGGCCGCACGTAGTAGCCGCGGTCGAGGCCGTCCACCGGCTCGGTGCCGCCGGCCGCAAGGACGGCGCCCTCGGCGACACCCTTTTCGATGTAGCCAAGCACCCGGGCGCGCTGGGCGGCCGACACCATCGGGCCGATCCGGGTGGCCTCATCGGTCGGGTCGCCGACGCCGTAACGGGACGCCACCGCGACCACCCGCTCGACCACCTCGTCGTGCCGGGCCGCCGGCACCAGCATCCGGGTCCACGCCGTGCAGGTCTGGCCGCCGTTGATGTACGTGTTGGCGACGCCGAGCTTCACGGCCTTGTCGAGATCGGCGTCGTCGAGGACCACGTTGGCCGACTTGCCGCCGAGTTCCAGCGCGACCCGTTTGATCGTGCCCGCGGCCACCGCGGACACCCGGCGCCCGGCCCGCGTCGAACCGGTGAACGACACCATGTCCACGCCCGGATGTGTCGCGATCGCCTCGCCGGCCACCGGCCCGACGCCGTGCACCAGGTTCACCACGCCCGCCGGCACGCCCGCCGCCGAGAGAATGTCCATGAAGATCCCCGCGCACAGCGGCGCGATCTCGCTCGGCTTGAGCACCACCGTGCAGCCCGCGGCCAGCGCCGGCACGACCTTCGCCACGATCTGGTGCAGCGGGTAGTTCCACGGCGTGATGCAGCCGACCACCCCGGCCGGTTCGCGCACCACGAGCGAATTGCCGATCTCCTGGACGAACGAGTAGCCGCCGACCAACAGGTCCGCGATGCCGGCGGATGTGATGACCGGCACACCGGCCTGCACCCGGCGGGCGAACGTGATCGGCGAGCCCATCTCGGCGGTGATGGTGGCCGCGATCTCGGCACTCCGGGCCGCCAGCCCGTCGGAGATCCGCCGCACGGTCTCGGCCCGCGTCAGCACCGACGTCGCCGACCAGGACGGGAACGCCGCCGCGGCTGCCGACACGGCCGCGTCCACCTCGGACGGAGTGCCGGCCGGCACGGACGCGATGACGTCCTCGGTGGCCGGGTTGATCACCTCGATCCGGTCGGGCGCCGAGTCGACGAGTTCGCCTGCGATGACGTGACCGGTTCGGCTGACGACCGGTGCGACCATGGAAGTCTCCAAGCTCGGGGTGCGGGTGGGCGCACCCCACACTGTCACACCGGTCGTCGGCCGACATCCCGCATCAGTCGAACTTCGGCCCCTCGTTGCGGGTGCGCTTGAGTTCGAAGAAGTGCGGGTAGTTGGCCAGCAGCACGGCACCGTCGAACACCTTGCCGGCCACCTCGCCGCGCGGGATCTCGGACAGGACGGGGCCGAAGAACGCGACACCGTCGACGTGGATGGTCGGCGTGCCGACGTCCATGCCGACCGGGTCCATGCCGGCGTGGTGGCTGGCGCGCAGTTCCTCGTCGTACTCGGTGGACGTGGCCGCGGCGGCCAGTTCGGCCGGCAGGCCCACATCTGCCAGCGCGGCCGTGATGATCGCGTCGTTGTCCCGGACGCCCTTATTGTGCGCCAACGTGCCCATCGCGGTGTAGAGGTCAGGCAGCACCGCGTCGCCATGCTGCCGTGCCGCCGCGATCGCCACCCGCACCGGACCCCAGGCGTTGTCGAGGAACTCGCGGTAGTCCGCGTTCAGGTCCCGGCCCTCGTTGAGCACCGAGAGGCTCATCACATGGAAACGCAGGTCGATATCACGCACTTCGCGTACTTCGAGAATCCACCGCGAGGAGATCCATGCCCAGGGGCACAACGGGTCGAACCAGAAGTCCACCCGTGTCCTGTCGCCGTCCGCGCGCTCGGCTGTGGTCATGACGCATATCTCCAGACTGATCGGGTCTTCCGGTGCCGAGATCGGCACCCGTTCGGTGACAACCCCCGCGCCCGCGCGGTTCTTCCCGGTGACGGCCGTCGTCCGGCGGCGCTGTGAACGGTGAAGTCACGCCGTCGCCGGGCAAAGCGATGGCCGAACGTGATTGGATTGCGGTTGTCCAGTTTTTCTTGCACATCATTCCGACCGAGGTGACCGTGGCCGCCCCCAACTTGACCCGTGCAGAGGCGGAGCAGCGTGCTGCCCTGCTTGAGCTCCAGTCGTACGAGATCGAACTCGATCTCACCGACGGCGGCGGCGGGCCGGGTGAGAAGATCTTCCGTTCGATCGCGACGGTCCGGTTCACGAGCCGGGAGGTCGGCGCGACGAGCTGGATCGACCTGGTCGCGGAGCGGGCCGAGCGGGCCGTGCTCAACGGCGTCGAACTGGACCTGCTGCACTACCGCGAGGACAAGGGCATCGAACTGCCGAACCTTGCGCAGGACAACGAACTGGTGGTGGACGCCTACTGCCGGTACACGAACACCGGCGAGGGCCTGCACCGGTTCGAGGACCCGGTTGACGGCGGCGTCTACCTGTACTCGCAGTTCGAGACGGCGGACGCGAAGCTGATGTTCGCGTGCTTCGACCAGCCCGACCTGAAGGCCACCTACCAGCTGACCGTGCGCGCGCCCTCGGCATGGAAGGTGCTCTCGAACTCGGCGGCGGTGCGGGTCGATGAGGACCCGTCCGGCGCGCTCGTGCACGAGTTCGGCACGACGGAACTGCTGTCCACGTACCTGGTCGCGCTCGTCGCCGGGCCGTACGCGGAATGGCGGGACGAGTACACGGAGGACGGTGACGACGGCCCGTTCACCATTCCGCTCGGCCTGTACTGCCGCGCGTCGCTGGCCCGGTTCATGGACGCGCAGCGGCTGTTCACCGAGACGCGGCAGGGCTTCGGGTACTTCCACGGCGCGTTCGGCGTGCGATACCCGTTCGGCAAGTACGACCAAGTGTTCGTGCCGGAGTTCAACGCGGGCGCGATGGAGAACGCGGGCTGCGTGACATTCCTCGAGGACTACGTGTTCCGCAGCCGGGTCACCCGCTACATGTACGAGCGGCGGTCCGAGACGCTGCTGCACGAGATGGCGCACATGTGGTTCGGCGACCTGGTCACCATGCGCTGGTGGGACGACCTGTGGCTGAACGAGTCGTTCGCCACGTTCGCGAGCGTGCTGGCGCAGGTCGAAGCGACCGAGTACGCGCACGCGTGGACGACGTTCGCGAACATCGAGAAGTCCTGGGCGTACCGGCAGGACCAGTTGCCATCGACGCACCCGGTCGCGGCGGACATTCCCGACCTTGAGGCCGTCGAGGTCAACTTCGACGGGATCACGTACGCCAAGGGCGCGGCCGTGCTCAAGCAGCTGGCCGCGTATGTCGGGTTGGACAACTTCCTTGCCGGCTGTCGGGTGTACTTCGCCAAGCACGCGTGGAACAACGCCACGCTCGCGGATCTGCTGACGGCGCTTGAGGAGGCGTCCGGGCGGGACCTGTCGCAGTGGGGCGCGCAGTGGCTGCAGACGACCGGGCTGAACGTGATCCGGCCGAAGTTCGCGGTCGACGCGTACGGGAAGTTCACCGATTTCGCGCTGCTGCAGGGACCGGCCCGGCCGGGTGCCGGCGAGCTGCGCACGCACCGGCTGGCGATCGGCAGCTACGACTTCGACGATGACGGCAAGCTCGTCCGCAACGCGCGGGTCGAGGTGGACGTCACCGGTGAGCGCACCGAGGTGCCCGAACTGGTCGGGCGGCCGCGCGGGAAGCTGGTCCTCGTCAACGACGACGACCTGACCTACTGCACGATGCGGCTGGACAACGGTTCGCTCGCCACGCTGTTGGAGCACATCGAGAACGTGGCCGAACCGCTGCCGCGCACGCTGTGCTGGTCGGCGGCGTGGGAGATGACCCGCGAGGCCGAGCTGAAGGCGCGCGACTTCCTGCACCTCGTGTTGCGCGGTGTCGGCAGCGAGTCCGAGGTCGGTGTGGTGCAACGGTTGCTGTTGCAGGCGCAGACCGCGATCGGCTCGTACGCCGACGTGGCGTGGGCGCCGAGCGGGTGGCGGATGTTCAGCGGGCGGGTGCTTGAACTGGCGCGCAGTGCGGCGCCGGGCTCGGACCACCAACTGGCGTACGTGAACGCGCTGTGCGGGAGCGTGCTGGACAAGGACATCCTGGCGACGATCCGCGGCTGGCTGGACGAGACGACACCACTGCCCGGCCTGACCGTGGACGCCGACCTGCGCTGGCGCTTGCTGCGCGCGCTGACCGCACACGACAAGGCCGACCTGTCGGACATCGACGCCGAACGCGCCCGCGACGACACAGCAGCGGGCCGGCGGCAGGCCGAGTGGGCACGGGCGCTGCGGCCGACCGACGCGGCGAAGGCGGAGGCGTGGCGGCGCGCGGTGTCCGACGACGACCTGCCCAACGCGGTGAGCGACGCGATCATCTCCGGGTTCTCGCACCCGGCGCAGAAGAAGCTGCTGACGGCGTACGTGCAGCGGTACTTCGCGGATGTCGCGGGGGTGTGGGCGCGGCGGTCGAGTGAGCGGGCGCAGCCGGTGGTGCTCGGGCTGTTCCCGGCGTGGGCGGTGAACCAGGAGACGGTGACGGCGGCCAACGACTGGCTCACGGTCGAACGGCCGCCTGCCTTGCGGCGCCTGGTATCCGAGGGCCGGGCCGGCATCGTCCGGGCGCTGGCGGCGCAGGAGTTCGATAAGGAGTAATTGTGCTGTGACACTGGCTCGCTCCGCTCGCGGGGCGGGCCGCCTCTACGCAGCGCCTTCCCTCCGCTCGCTGGGCGAGCTCCGGGAAGACACTGCGGCGGCCCGCCAGGGTCGGTGGCTGGGTTGCGGGCTGTGACACTGGCTCGCTGACACTGGCTCGCTCCGCTCGCAGGGCGAGCCGCCCTTGCGCAATGCCTTCCCTCCGCTCGCTGGGCGAGCTCCGGGAAGACACTGCGGCGGCCCGCCGGGTGTCGGTCTCGTTTTGGGACGCCGCTGGGGCCGCCGCCTGGCGACTGGTGCCTCATCGCTGTCGGCGGCGGTCGACTATGGCCGTCGGTGGTGGTCGTGATCAATCTGGTCGTGTCATGGTGAGTTTGGCCGTACCTGGGGCGGTGTGTGCGGCTACAGTTCTCGGTCGTGTCGCAAACGATCTCCGCGATCGCCAGCCTGCTGTGGCCGCTGATCGTGCTTGCCGTGCTCGTGTTGTTCCGTGGGCCGCTGACCAGGGTCATCCGGTCCACCGAGAAGCGTGACTTCACGATCCAGGTCGCCGGGCAGTCGGTGTCCGTTGGTGAGTTGCACCGGCAGCAGATGGACATGATGGCCGATCTGCACGATCAGGTGACGGCGTTGCGCAAGGACGTGGACGCGCTGCGCGTCGCCGGGCCGGGACGGATTTCCGGTGCGAGCCGGGTCGCGGCGGACATTCCCGTCGCGGTGGCCGCTTCGTCCTATGGGGCCAACGTTGCGTCGAACGGGCCGGCCAACGACACCGAGTTGACCGACGTCGACGTGCCGAGCCCTGCGCGGCCGCTGTTACCGGCGGACATGGCCAAGGCGCCGTGGGAACGGCTGGAACTGCCGGCACAGGACCAGGATCCGGTCGACGAGCCCGCGGCGCCGCAGGCGGGCTTGAGTGTCGTGCCGGGGCCGGACGACCTGCCGGCGTGGACCGCGGCCCGGCCGGACACCCGGCCGAAGCCGGCCGGCGTGCTCTGGGTGGACGATGAGCCCGCGCACAACGCCCTGCAGCTCGACCAGCTAGAGCGCAGGGGAATCGTGGTGGACACCGCGCGCAGCACCCGGGAAGCCGTGCAGAAGCTGACCGGCCAGCGCTACCAGATCATCGTGTCCGACATGGAGCGGGTCGAGGGCGGCAAGCCGGTGCCGAACGCCGGCCTGGAACTGATCCGCACCGTGCGCACGTTCGACCGGGAAACCCCGGTGGTGATCTACAGCAGTGGCCCCGCCGGCAAGATCCTAGGCGACACAGCCGCCCAGATCGGCGCCGACCTGGTGACCAGCTCCTGGTACCAGCTGTCCCAGGAACTGCGCCGGGTCGGCGTGTTGTAGCGGTGTCTCAGTTCGCGGGACCAGTGTGCTGTGGTGCGGAACCGGCCTGTTCCGTCAGCATGCGCAGTGCGCTGATCAGGCCGCCGATCAGGTCGCTCTCCTTGAAGGAGGCGACCATGGCCATCACGGCGAGCTTGCAGGCGCGGTCGGCCACCCTGCGGTGCGCCTCCTCGCCGGTGACCACCTCGATCACCCGCTGGCCGGGTGACACGGCGATCAGCACCGCGTCGGTCGCGGCGACGCCGATGGACGCGTGCAGCTCCTCGGCCCGCGCCCTGGTGTCCGGACCGAGATCGCCGAGGTAGATGCTGAAGTCGAGGCCGGTCGCGCGGCTGGCGACGGTGATCGTCTCGTCCAGCCGGGCCAGTTGCACCGGGGTGAACGGCACGGTCGGCGGCAGCGGCTTCACGGTGCGGGCGATGGACAGCCGGCCGAACGGCATCACCGTCGCGCCCGGCCCGTAGTCGGCGCGGGTCACGGTGCCGTGTTCACCAGTTGCCACGGGCACCTCCACGGGCAGTGCGCGCCGACGGGTCGGCGGGCGTGTTCTCGGTGGGCTGCGCACCGGCGTGGTTGGCGGACACCACAGGCTTCGCGCTCCACCACACCGGGTCGTACGTCCACGGCTGTCCGACGCGGTAGCGCGCCGCACGAGCGGATTTCGGCCGCAGCGTCAGCAGCGCGATCACGCCGTAGACCGCGCCGGGGATCAGCACGTAGATGAGAACGGTTTGCACAACGCTCACGGCGAGTACGGTAGCTGATCCACTACCCGCGCACGCATCGGCACCTGCTGTCCACCGGTCCGGACCAGCGGACGAGCCAACGTGACAGCCGCGAGCACGACCACTGTGCCGACCACCACAAAAACGGTGGCCAGTGACGTCCCCTTGGCCAGCGGGCCGGCGAGCGCCGCGCCGAGCGGCATCAGGCCCCACGCGAGCATCCGGTAGGCGCTGGTCACCCGGCCCATCATCACGCTCGGCGTGAGCCGCTGCCGCCGGGTCGCGGACAGCACGTTCCAACCGCCGGAACCCACACCGACCAGCAGGTACGCCGCCCACACCGCACCGGCCACCGGGATCACGCCGACCACGACGAACGCGAGGCCGAGCAGGCTCAGCGCGCCGACCATCGCCCTGCCCTCGCCGAACCGGGCGGCCAGCCGGGGAATCAGCCACGCCGCGAGCAGCGTGCCGACCGCCTGCACCGCCCACAGCGTCGGCACCAGCGCGACCCGGACAGCCAGCGGGCCGATCGCGTACAGCGAGATGATCGCGTTGGCGGCGCTGACCGCGAGCGCGGCGGACACCACGGCCAGGACCAGCGTGCGCAGGGCACGGTCGCGCAGCAGGAACCGGGCGCCGTCCGCCAGCTGCCGGCTCAGTCGGGGTCCCGGCGTGGACCGGGCGCCGTCACGGGGTCCCGGTATCACACGGTCGACGTGCACGTCGGGCAGCAGGGCGACGCACACCGCGGACAACACGAACGCGATCGCGTTGAGTCCGAAGCAGGCGGCCGGCGACCACACGAAAAGCGCCGCGGCCAGCAGCGGACCGCCGAGATCCAGACCGAGGGTCTCGGCCGAGACGTACCAGCTGTTCGCGCGGTCAAGCCGATCCCGACCGGCGAGTTCGACCAGCAGCGACTGGTAGGCCGAGTCGGCGAACGTCTCGCCGCAGGTGACCAGGAACGCGACGGCGATCAGCACCGGCACGTCGGCGCGGTGGGTCAGGACGGCGACAGCCAGCACGCCGACGACGACCGCGCGGAACGTGTGCGCGGCCAGCACCACCCGGCGCGGCGACAGCCGGTCCACCAGCGTGCCGGCCGGCAGCGCGATCAGCAGCCACGGCAGCACCTCGGCGGCGGCCACCGCCGAGACGTCCAGCGGGCTGCGGGTGCTGACGGCGGTGAACAGCGGCAGGGCGGCCATCCGGATGCCGTCGCCGGTCAGCGAGGCGAAGCCGGCCAAGATGAGCAACCGAAACGGTGCGACGGTAGCTCCGGATGTGTCGATACTGTGTGTGACTGCTCCCGCGTGCGCCGGGGAACCGGCCATCGAGGCAACCCTCCCGCGGGACACGTCAGCCAAGATCGACAGTGAGCTACGCCACGATTGCGCCGAACGCGAGGCGCTCATCAGGCCAAATGGCCGACAGTGAGGCCTTACGTGCGAACGGTCGCCAACTCTATCGCGGCGTGACCAAACTGTGCCCTGCGAGGAAAAACCGCTCATCGACATCACTCGGTGAGAGCAATCGCTGGTCCGAATGCCCCCGATCCGGATGGCGGCATCTGGCGGCCGATTTGGCGGCTTGTCCGGGGACACTGTTGCTCGTAGCTTTTCACCTGTACGGCCCTTGCGAAGCACCCATCAAACACGCATACCCGGTAACTAGCTCAAGGAGCGCACGCGATGTACACAACGATTGCAGCCAGCCGAGTGAGCTCAGCCACACTTTCGGATGACATTGCTCCCGCGCCGCGTTACGGAACGCGAGTCACGTCGGTGCTCGGTACGAGGGTGACATGCCTGGGCACCAGGGTCACCGTGGCGCGCGAAGGTACCAGGGTGACGGCCCTGCTGGGAACACGCGTCACAACACGCGGCACACGGGTGACAGCCCAGGACGGCACACGGGTCACCATGGGCACCCGCGTCACCAGGGGTACCCGCGTGACGAGGGGCACCAGGGTCACCATGGGCACCCGCGTGACACGGGGCACCCGGGTGACCTGCCTCGGCACCAGGGTCACCGCGCAGCTCGGCACCCGCGTCACGGCCCAGGACGGCACCAGGGTCACGGCGCTACTCGGCACGCGGGTCACCGCGCAGGACGGCACACGGGTCACCATGGGCACCCGCGTCACCCGCTGACGATCGAACCGAACACAGAAGGGCCGTCAGGCCGCCGGTTCGCCGAGATACGGCAGCCACAGCGGATCGGCTTCGGCCACCCCGGCCAGTAACCGCCAGTTCGGCCCGTGCGGCGCGCTCGGCGCCGTGCGCAGCCGCCAACCCAGCTCGGACAGCAGTCGGTCGGCCTTGCGATGGTTGCACTTCGCACAGCTCGCCACGCAGTTCTGCCACGAGTGCGCACCGCCGCGACTGCGCGGCACCACGTGATCGATGGTGTCCGCACGACCGCCGCAGTACGCGCACCGGTAGCGGTCCCGGTACATCAGCCCGGCCCGCGTCAGCGGTACCCGGGCCCGGTAGGGCACCCGGACGTAGTTGCTCAGCTTGATCACCGACGGCACGGCGACGGTGTGGCTTGCCGAGTGCAGGACGAGGCCGGCCGGATCGCCGTGCAGCACCTCGGCCTTGCCACACACCACCAACACAACCGCCCTGCGCATCGGCAGGGCGGTCAACGGCTCGAATGTGGCGTTCAGCAGCAGTACCCGGCGCCGACCCCACGTTGGCTGCCGCGATATTGGTATGAACTCATGACCGGTGCCCTCGACAGCACTCCCGACCGAACCAGTCGGACCGATCATGGCGATCGGCTCCGCGCACGCCACACCCCCCGGCGCCGACCGTCCGGCCGCGCCGATGGGGACTGGTTGTCGGTCGGGCACTCGACCACCTCCACCGGTTACTGGCTTAGTCGACCATAGATGACCCCTGAAAAGCACGCTAATACGGTGACGTGTCCCACAAGCCTGTGACATTGGCGCGCTCCGCGCGCGGGGCCGGCCGCCTTTATGCGATGCCTTGCCTACGCTCGCTAGGCGAGCTCCGGCAAGACACCGCAGCGGCCGGCCTGGACCGTCAGTGCGGGTCAGCATGTGACACTGGCGCGCTCCGCGCGCGGGGCCGGCCGCCTCTATGCGATGCCTTACCTACGCTCGCTGGACGAGCTCCGGCAAGACACCGCAGCGGCCGGCCAGGGCCGTCAGTGCGGGTCAGCATGTGACACTGGCGCGCTCCGCGCGCGGGGCCGGCCGCCTCTATGCGGCGCCTTACCTACGCTCGCTGAGCGAGCTCCGGCAAGACACCGCAGCGGCCAGCCTGGACCGTCAGTGCGGGTCCACCGATAGGGTCGGCGCCGTGTTGCCGTTGAGTTCCGGTGCCAAGCCGGTCTGTGCCGACGACGCGAGCACGTGGTGCGGTCAGGTCTGGAACGTCACGCACAACTCGTGGCTGGCGACGTCGGCCGAGTGGCTGGTGGCCAAGCCGCTGCACATCGTCGGCATCCTGGTGGTCGCGATCGTGACACGGTTGCTGGTGCACCGGTTGATCAGGCGGCTGACCAGCAGCAAGGGCAGGTTCCCGACGCTGTTGCGGCCGTTGCGTGAGCGCGGGCCGCAGAAACTCGCCGCCATCGTGTCCGAGCGGCGCTCGCTGCGGGCCACCACGATCGGGTCGGTGCTCCAGTCGATCACGTCGTTCGTGATCTGGGGCATCGCCGTCGTGCTCGTCCTCGGCGATCTCGGCTTCAACCTGACGCCGATCATCGCGTCCGCCGGTGTGATCGGGGTTGCCGTCGGGTTCGGCGCGCAGAATCTGGTGAAGGACTTCTTGTCGGGCATCTTCATGCTGCTCGAGGACCAGTACGGCGTCGGGGACGTGGTCGACTTCGGTGAGGCGACCGGGACCGTGGAGTCGGTCGGCCTCCGCGTGACGACGGTGCGGGACATCGCCGGCACCGTCTGGTACGTGCGCAACGGCGAGGTGCAGCGGGTCGGCAACTTCAGCCAGGGTTTCGCGGTCGCGGTGGTGGACGTGCCGCTTGGCTACGCGACCGACGTGAACCGGGCACTGCAACTGCTCGCGCACGTCGCGGACGAGGCGACCGGCGAGACGCCGCTGTCCGAGGACATGCTCGAACCGCCGAAAGTGCTCGGCGTACAGGGCATGACGACGGACAACATCACGCTGCGACTGACCGTGAAGGTCCGGCCGGCACGGCAGTGGGCGGCGCAGCGCGAACTGCGCCGGCGGATCATGGCGGTGTTCGACGAGGCCGGCATCGAGTCGCCGCGCGGCCGCTCGGCGGGCGACGACTGACCGTCGGCCCCCGGCCGGCATCGACCCGGGTCCGTGGGTCAAGATGGACGGGTGGCCACCCCGGAGACCTTCTACCAAGCCGTGGGCGGCGAGGACACCTTCCGCCGCATCGTGACCCGGTTCTACGCCGAGGTCGCGAAGGACGAGATCCTGCTGCCGCTGTACCCGGAGCAGCCGGACCTGACCGGCGCGACCGAACGTCTCACGCTGTTCCTCATGCAGTACTGGGGCGGCCCGCACACCTACTCCGACCAGCGCGGGCACCCCCGGCTGCGGATGCGGCACGCGCCATACTCCATCGGGCCGATCGAGCGGGACGCGTGGCTCAAGTGCATGCGCATCGCGGTGGACGAGGCGAAAGTGCCGGAGCCATACCAGACCCAACTGTGGGAGTACCTGGAAATGGCGGCACAGAGCATGGTCAACGCCTGGATGTGAGCAGTACCACTGCCGGCACGAGATTGATCTTACGGAGAACGCCATACCGCCTGCGCCGGATGGCAGGATGACTCCTCGTGCGACGATCAGCCGACCTCCAGACGGAGAGAACCGGGGAGTCGACCTGGTGGCGTGACGCTGTGTTCTACCAGGTGTACATCCGGTCATTCGCGGACGGCAATGCCGACGGCACAGGGGATCTGGACGGTGTCCGGTCCCGCCTCGGCTACCTCGAACTGCTCGGTGTGGAGACGATCTGGCTGACACCGTTCTACCCGTCACCGATGGCCGCGATGGGTTACGACATCACGGATCCACGCGGTGTCGACCCGCTGTTCGGTGACCTGAACGCCTTCGACCGGCTGATCGAGGAGGCCGGCGCGCACCACATCCGCGTCGGCATCGACCTGGTGCCCAACCACACCAGCACGCAGCACCCGTGGTTCGGCGCCGCGCTCGCGGCCGGCCCCGGCAGCCCACAGCGGCACCGGTACGTGTTCCGGGACGGCCGTGGCTACGACGGCGCGGAACCGCCGAACAACTGGCCGTGCGTACAGGGTGGCCCGGCGTGGAGCCGGGTGGTGGACGGTCAGTGGTACCTGCACCTTGTGTCGGCCGACCAGCCGGACCTCAACTGGACGAACCAGGACGTGGCCGTCGATTTCGAGCGGACCTTGCGGTTCTGGCTGGACCGCGGTGTCGCGGGTGTGCGGATCAATCTGGCGCAGGGTATGGCGAAACCCACTGCCTTGCCGGACATGGACCCGAGGCTCGCGCACAGGCCGTCCGCCCTGGACCCCCGGTTCGACAACGACGGCGTGCACGACGTGCACAGGATGATCAGGCGAGTGCTGGCCGAGTACCCGGGCCGGGTCGCGATCGGCGAGATCACGGTCGCCGACGACCAGCGGTTCGCCCGCTACCTGCGCGCGGACGAACTGCACATGGGGTTCGACACCCGGCTGGTCGACGTCGAGTTCGACGCCGACCTGGTGCGCACGGCGATCGACCGGTCGCTGGCCAGCGTGGCGTCGGTGGCCGCGCCGGCGTCCTGGGCGCTGTCCGACCATGACGTGGTGCGGCACGTCAGCCGCTACGGCGACGGCGTGCTCGGCACCCGTCGGGCGCGGGCGATGGCGTTGGTGCAGTTCGCGTTGCCCGGTGGGGTTTTCCTGTACAACGGCGAGGAACTCGGCCTGCCGGACCTGGAATTACCGGACTGGGCGCTGCGCGACCCGGTGTGGGAGCGGTCCGGGCACACCGACCGCGGTCGGGACGGCTGCCGCGTGCCGCTGCCGTGGGAGGGCGCCGCGCCGCCTTATGGGTTCACCGGCAACCAGGACAGTTGGCTGCCGACACCGTTCGAATGGGCCGACATGACGGTGGAGGCCCAGATCGAGGACCCGGACTCGATGCTGTCGCTGTACCGGCACGGCATCGAACTGCGCCAGACACATCCGGCATTCTCCGGTGACGAACTGGAGTGGTACGGCGCTCCCCCGGCGTGTTTCGCGTTCCGCCGCAAGGGAGGCGGGCTGATCTGCGCGCTGAACACGTCCGGTGCGCTGGTGCCGCTGCCCAACGGTGAGATCCTGTTGTCCAGTGCGCCACTTGTGGACAACCAGCTCCCGCCGGACACTTCGGTGCTGATGGTTTAGCGCCTATACGAGCAACGGCAGCAGGGCGTGCCGGCGGCGGATCACGGCGCCGTACCGGGCGTCCAGCCGCAACCACGAGTCGGTCGCGGTGACCCGGACGGTTTCTGTGTCGTCGTCGCCATCGGCCAGGAAACCCATACCGGACAACGCGAACAGACACCGCATCGGCACCTTCACGTCCAGGCCGGCGCCGCTCACGGTGAGCACGTTCTGGTCGAGCAGGGACGTCGGCGCACTGCCTCGCGGACCCGGATTCCGGCGTGCCACTTCGACTCCGCGGTCGGCAAGGTCGGCGACGATCCGCATCGGCAGCTCGTCCACCACCAGCCAGCCGCCGGACGGTGGCAGTGCGGCGCGCCACATCAGGTCGCGCGGTGGCCCGGGATCCAGCCGCTCGCCGCCGACGATCGCCAGTGCGGCAAGGAGTTCGCTGCCGGACACGGTGACGTCGGTCGGCCGGACCGTGCCGCGCACGGTCCTTGTCGCCAGCACGTCGAACGGCGTCGCGACCCACGCGTCGACCAGTTCGCCGTCCCGGCCGCGCAGCCGGACGACGGCCTGCTGCTCCAGCCGGACCGAGCGGGCGACGAACGCGCCGAGATCGTCGCGGTCGGCCGCATCGGGCACGAAAAGCTCCGGCAGTTCAGGCACCGCGTACCCCCGCCCGGTAGCCGGCCAGGAAGTCCCGCTCCACATCGGTGAGCCTGCGGGGCCGGGCCGCGGCTCGATCGTACGGCACCAGCAGGGTTTCCGCGGTCGCCACGACGGCGTCCGACTCCCGCCGTCCACTGTGGACCTTGTAGTCGAGGGTGAAGGACGCGGCGCGCAGTTCGCGGACGGCGATCTCCACTCGGATACAGGCGCCGTCCGCCACCAGGGGGGTGTGGTAATCCACCACGAGCCGCGCCACCACCATGCCGTTTGCCATGCTCGTGGCCCCATGTCGGGCGCCCTCGCCGAACAGCAGGTCGACCCTGGCCTCCTCGAGCAGGGTCACCGTGCTCGCATGGTTGACATGCCCGAAACTGTCCATGTCCGACCAGCGCGGACGTACCTCGGCCACGAACACACCCAACGCGACAACCCTCCAGCTGATCCACGACCCCGCCCTGGTCAAACGACACTACAGCGTCGCGGAACCGGCCGGCCGGCGGTCAGGGCAGGTGCAGCCGCCCGACGTCGATCACCAGTCGGCCGGGGTCGTTCTTGCTGACGAGCAACGGGAGTGTGGTGCCGAGCGTGGCGATGGCCGCGCGCCGGGCCGGGGTGCTGAACCCGATCCGGGTGGTCGCCGGGTAGGTACTGCCGTCCGGGCGCATGACGTCGAGCGAGATGTCCGCCTGGCTCACCCCGGGCGCCATCGCCGCCCCCGACATGACATCGTGCACCCCGCGCACCACACCCGTCGCCTGCACCGTCGCGCCACCCCGGTCGGCGGCCATGTTAGCCAGCATCGCGCGCATCGCGTCCGGCGACGCGCCGTCGGGGTCGGTGCCCATACTCACGTGCACGGCGGTG